>CACVAV010000267.1 GCA_902727945.1 uncultured Thiotrichaceae bacterium
GTTTCTATATTACGTTGGGCAACGTAGGCCACCCGGCCATCATCGTCGATCAGTACGTGATACCACGGTTCATCTTTGGGCGGTGCGCCGGTTGAGGTATTTTTCTCATACCATTCTTCCGTTCCCTGAAAATCAGCATCGACATCAAATATGACGCCTCTGTAATCAAATAAAAGGTGATGAACGATCTGACCAATAGTGAAATTAACGGTAGTTTGCATCTCCCGGTTTCCTTTTTTAGCTTTAATGCGTGACATCCATAATGTGGGCTTTATCAGGCTTATCAATGGTACTGTGAAAGTCGCAGCCTTTCATGCTTGCGAGGCTTGATTGCTAAATGTACTGTGCCTCCCATTGCTGCTTTTGGTTTTTTACGGCGCGGATACGTGCTCTGTAGATTTCTTCACGGATTTGTGTGCCTTTAAAGCCTTGCTGAACAATCGATTGTACCTCTATTTGCTGGCAGCTACGCAACATAGTACGTAAAAAGTCAGCCTGTGGGTAAGGTTTGTTTTCCAATCCGGTTCTGCCCTGGGCATCTGCCTGACAAACGATGAGTAGTTGCTCAAAGCGTTCCGGCCTACGGAAAGCATCCACTTTTTCCAGTAATTTTACCAGCGTATTCGGGCGTAATTCCAGCGAACGATGAATCCTCAGGTGTTGTCTGGCGCTGATTTCAGCCAGTTGCCGGTCATGATTAGGCACCCGGTAGCGTTCACAAAGGGCTTTCACCAGCGGTACACCGCGCTCTTCGTGGGCGATGTGTTGTGGTAATTCATCTTCAGGTGTCGTGCCCTTGCCAAGATCATGCAGCAGAGCAGCAAGGCGTACACAGCCCTCATCGCTTAGCACTGCTGCCTGTTCCAGTGTCATGAGCGTGTGAATGCCGGTGTCAATTTCCGGGTGGTATTTTTCAACCTGCGGCACACCAAAGAGACAGTCAATTTCCGGAAACAGCACTTTAAGTGCACCACACTCCCGCAATATTCCGATATAACGGGACGGTGTTTTTTCGCTTAATGCACGGGAAGTTTCCTGCCAAACCCGTTCAGCGACCAATGCGTTTACTTCACCATTATTCACCATATCCCGCATGAGCTGCATGGTTTCTGTGGCTATGGTGAAGCCAAAAGGAGCGAAGCGGGCAGCGAAACGTGCTACGCGTAATATTCTGACCGGATCTTCGGAGAACGCGGGTGACACATGACGGAGTAGGCGCTGCTCAAGGTCTTTTTTGCCGCCATAGTAATCAATAATTTGGCCATTGCTGTCTTCAGCCAGAGCATTGATGGTCAGATCACGACGCAGCAGGTCTTCTTTTAAGGTGACATCAGGTGCTGTGTGGAATTGAAAGCCATGATAGCCCGCCGCTGTTTTCCTTTCTGTGCGAGCCAGCGCATATTCTTCATGTGTTTCCGGGTGCAGGAATACCGGAAAGTCTTTACCCACTGCCCTGAAATTCTGTTCCAGCATTTGTTCAGGGCTAGCGCCGGTCACTACCCAGTCTCTGTCTTTAATGGCCAGTCCAAGCAGCTTATCGCGCACTGCACCGCCCACTAAATAGGTGTTGATATTGTCTGATTTGATATTTGTCATTTGTTGGAATAGTTATTTGTTGTAAGTATGGAGAGGATGATATTATACATAGTAAGGGGCTTCCCCTGTGTCAGGGCGTTGGGTGTCGAAGAGAGGAGAGAATGTTTCGCATTCACTGATTGGTATTCCGACGGTTTGGTAACAGCTGTAAATCCACAATTAAAATTCAAAATCCAGTGTCCGGTGAGTTCTGACGACCGGATGATTATAACCTTTTAGGAGTATTAAAAATATGGCTCACATTGTCGTGTTAGGAGCGGGTACGGGAGGAATGCCTGCCGCTTATGAATTCAGAGATGCTTTGGGTGACGATCATGAAATCACGGTTATTAATGAACGTGATTACTTCCAGTTCGTGCCTTCCAATCCCTGGTTAGCGGTCGGGTGGCGTAAGCGTGCTGATATTACTTTTCCCCTTGAAAAGTACCTCAGCAGAAAAAACATTAAATTTATTGCCAGCCGGTGCGATAAGGTAGATGCGGAAAATTCGCAGCTGAAGTTGGAAAACGGCGAGACGGTTAGTTATGATTATCTGATGATTTCTACCGGCCCGAAGTTGTTTTTCGAGGAAGTTGACGGTGCTGGCCCGCACGGTGGCCACACGCATTCTATTTGTACGGTGGATCATGCTGAAATGGTCTGGGGGGAGTACCAGAAGTTGCTGGAAAAAGGTGAGGGCCATATTGTTATTGGTGCCATGCCATTTGCCAGTTGTTTTGGCCCGGCGTATGAGTTTGCGTTTATTGTCGATGCTGATTTGCGTAAACGTAAGATGCGCCACAAGTTCAAGATGACTTATGTGTCTTCCGAACCTTACATCGGTCACTTAGGCCTTGGCGGTGTGGGTGATTCAAAAGGTATGCTGGAGAGCGAGCTGCGTAACCATCACATCGACTGGGTGATTAATGCCAAAACTACCAAGGTAGAAGAAGGCAAGCTGTTTGTTGATGAGTACACTGAAGATGGCGAGGTCAAGAAGAGTCATGAGATTAACTTCGATTTGTCAATGATGCTGCCCGCATTTAAAGGTGTGGATGCGGTGGCTGAAGTGGAAGGTTTGTGTAATCCGCGTGGTTTCGTATTTGTCGATGAATTGCACAGAAATCCAACGTACAAAAACATCTATTCCGCTGGTGTTTGTATCGCCATTCCACCCGTCGACGTGACGCCTGTCCCCACAGGTGCACCGAAGACCGGTTATATGATTGAAACCATGGTGACTTCTGCTGTACATAATATAGCAGACGAGCTGGCAGGCAAGGAGCCACACACCACAGGGACATGGAATACGATCTGTCTCGCGGATTTTGGTGACACCGGCGCGGCGTTTGTAGCACTACCGCAGCTACCACCACGTAACGTGGCATGGTTCAAAAAAGGTAAGTGGGTACACATGGCTAAAATCGCCTTTGAGAAGTACTTCATCCGTAAGATGAAGAAAGGCAGCTCGGAACCATTTTATGAAAAATCCATCCTTAAAATGATGGGTATTACCCGGATTTAGCCGATCCGGAATCTGATGCTGACCGAATGATTTCAGCGTCAGATGTAAAAAAATAGTGCTAAAAGACCAGATTATCAGGAGTCTGGGCTTGCTGAAACGGGAGATGGTGTATGCTGTCTCCCGTTTCTCTTTTTAGGCTGTAGTAAAATTTTATGAATCTTCCTGAATTCCCTGAGTATATTTCACAAGCGCCCTCACAAACCCTTTCGCAAATGGTGTCGCTCGCGCTGACTGAGGATATTGGCAGTGGTGATGTGACGGCCTTATTGATTGGTGCTGATACCTTTTCTGAAGCACGTATTATTTCCCGTGAAAAAGCCATTCTGTGTGGTGTCGCCTGGGCGGACGAGACATTTCGTCAGGTAGATGAGCGCATTGTTATCAACTGGCAGCACCGTGATGGTGATCAGGTTGAAGCGGATGCGGTGTTGTGTACTTTGTGTGGCCCGGCGCGGGGCCTGCTGACGGCAGAAAGAGTGGCTTTGAATTTTGTACAGACGCTTTCCGCGACGGCAACAGCAACTCATGCTTATGTCGAGTTGATAAAACACACTCACTGTAAAATTCTTGATACCCGCAAGACACTGCCCGGATTACGTACGGCACAGAAATATGCCGTTTTGTGTGGTGGGGGTGCGAATCACCGTATTGGTCTGTATGATCGCGTATTGATCAAGGAAAATCACATTATGGCAGCCGGTTCAATCGCTGCTGCTGTAGACAAGGCACGTGACTTACATCCCGGTATTAAGGTCGAAGTTGAAACAGAAACTCTGGATGAGTTCAGGCAGGCCAGCGAAGCGGAAGCAGATATTATTATGTTGGATGAGTTCGCTTTGGATGTGATGCGTGAAGCGGTTAAGTTGAATGATGGCCGCATTCCTTTAGAGGCTTCGGGCGGCGTGAATCAACAGACCGTGGCGGGTATCGCGGAAACCGGCGTGGATTATATTTCTATTGGTGAGATTACGAAACACATCAGGGCAGTTGATCTTTCCATGCGGTTTGTTGATTAAGCAGCATGTTGTTTTGTACATGCGTACAGTGGTCTGAAATGCCTGATTGGGCAGGGTTGTCGGATATGAGTTTGAAAATATTAGGTGTGATGTTGGTGATTAGTCTATTGGCAGGGTGTGGCTTTAAAGGGCCATTGGAATTGCCGGATAACAAAGAAAAGCAGGAGCAGCTTGAATAATGGATCATTTTAATTATCGTGA
>CACVAV010000268.1 GCA_902727945.1 uncultured Thiotrichaceae bacterium
TTGGATGAAGCGACCAGTGCGCTGGATTCTATTACCGAACAGGAAATTCAGGTAGCTATCTTTGACCTGATAGAAGATAAAACGGCTATCGTGATTGCACACCGTCTGGCGACCATATTACGTATGGATCGTATTATTGTGCTCGATCAGGGCAGGATTGTTGAACAGGGCACACACACTGAATTATTGGCACAAAAAGGGCGTTACCATGAAATGTGGCAACACCAGAGCGGTAAATTTTTAGGAGAATAAAAGTGGTAGGTGGTTTTTTCAAAGGCATTAGTTACCTGTTTACCGGGTTGTCACTGATTACACAAAAAGGTATCCGGCCATTTGTGGTGGTACCGTTGTTGATTAATATTATCGTCTTTTCTATGGGCATCTGGTTCGCCAGCGCGCAGGTGGAGAGCTTAATGGCGCGGCTGTTACCCGATTGGTTGTCATGGCTTGAGTGGTTATTGTGGCCGTTGTTTTTTGTACTGATTTTCTTTGTGGTTTTCTATACCTTTTCTATTATTGCTAACCTGATCGCCGCGCCGTTCAACTCGATACTGGCCGAGCGGGTAGAGGCTCGTCTGAATGGTTTGCCGGTTCCTGAATTTCAGGGTTATAGCACCTTGCCCGCAATAATAGGCCGGACATTCCGCAGTGAAATCAGCAAATTGATATATATGTTGAAATGGCTGATCGTGCTGTTAATTATCACGCTTATTCCGGTGGTTAATCTTATCGCGCCGTTTGCATGGGCCTTTTATGGCGCCTGGATGCTGGCGATTACCTACGCTGATTATCCGATGGGCAACCATGAAAAATACTTCAAAGATGAATTGCCTCTGCTGAAAAAACACCGGGGTCATGCGCTGGGTTTTGGTGGTGGATTATCGCTGCTGACAGTGATACCTGTGGTTAACTTCTTAGCTATGCCGATTGGTGTGGCTGGCGGTACGGCGTTTTGGGTGGACAGATTGAGTAAATAATCCGCCTCCTGAGATGAAGGATTTACCGGTAATCTGCCGGTGAATCTGTCCCAAAGTTATCCATTCAGGAATTAATATGCCGGTTACTTGTCTGAACGTTGACTAAACAGACCGGAGATTTCCATGAACAAAACGATAACCAGTACATTTATTATTCTGCTGTGTGCTGTCGGGTTGACGGCTTGTAATGCTGCCAATTCACGCCATCATAATAATACAGCGGCGGCGCTGGTGGTGGGTGTTGGAGTGGGTGCTTTATTGCATGGGCATGGCCGTTACAAACACTCACACCGGAATGCCCGGGGCCATAGCCATAGTCGGCCACCGCGAGTGCATCGGTCAAATCGCGGCTATAACAACCGACCTCATCGTGGTAACACTAAACGCCCGATCAAGCGCCCGAATCGTGGTCATAACACAAACTACCGTCCGTACAGAAACGGCCACTGACAAGCTGGCGGCTGAGCAGGGTAAGCAGCCCAATCAAAACAAGTTGGGCTGCTGTCCTTCCTGTTAGTCAGATACCGCCCTGACTTTTCAGGTATTTCTGTACACTGGGGTAATTACCCGCTGCAGCCTGTGCCATCGGCGTCCGGCCATTAATGTCCTCGGCATTCACTTTTGCTCCGCGCCTCAGCAGTACTTTAACCATTGCTAACCGGCCATTGCGAGCAGCAGAGTGCAGCGGTGTCCACTGATTACCTTCCGTTACATTAGGACTCACACCTGCATTCAGGCAGGATTTTACGTAAGTAAGATTGCCGCGTGCTGCTTGTTTATGAATCTTGTCACCGGTAACACAATCCTTGCGGATCTTTGCATTGTTATTAACCGGTGGGTGGTAGCTCAGACAGCTTTTCAGGCCATTCTCACGATTGTTTAACTCCTGCCGTGATGCCTGTGACGGGACGCTCAGACACCAGCCTTTATGCCCCCATTTATTATCACTCCAGCGCTTTGTAATGGAATCATTCGTTAACGGAATAGCACTTGTACATTTTTGCTGGACACGCAGTAGTGCTTGTTTGGCTGAAACGGCAGCGTATTCGTCACAGTAGGGTTGAAAGGACTGGTCTGTTTTTACGTCGAGTCCATCCAGTGTGTATGACCATTTAGCCAGACTCTGGTAACCGGTGGTTTGTTTGTAGTGATGGGCTATACCAATAGATGGAATTGAAATTCCGATGATCAACAGGTATTTGATCAGGTTTTTTTGCTTTTTCATGAACTATCCCTCGCATTTTGATAGTGGATTTAATGAATCGGGGTCTCCATTAAATGTGAGCACTCTGAATTGTCAGGCCATTCATTAGAACTAATGGAACTGAACTGACTACCAGAACTATAGACTATCGGGGTGTAAAGCGTTGAAGTGTCTGCATTGTCGGCTATTCTACTTCGACGGCTATTCTACTTCACATTTTTTGTGGCTCTCGTGGTTCTCGCAGTTTTTGCTTATGCGTTGCTCTATTGGTGGAAAGGTTGATATTCAGTGAGAGTTTGGTTGATTTTATATATAAAATACAGCGAGCTAATAAGGGTAACGCATTGTGTACATACAGCGCTTTTCCTGATAATAAATGTCTTTCCGGGGCTGACATGACAATAATAAAAAATCGTCGCTTCCTTAGCGCCATATCGTTTGCGGTGTGTTGTGCGGGTACTGCGTATTCTTCCGCATCATATGCCAATACACCGGTAGTCACGACCGTGCTGGATGAAGCACCGCCGCCATGGGATGGTCAGATCCGCCCATCCTCTGCCGCAGTTAATCGTGGAGCAGGTAGAACGGCCAGCGGCGTGGGTGTAGCGGAGTGGTATCAGCAGCGCATGAGTGGCAGAAGTACGTCAGGTGCTGATGTACAGTCATTACAGGCAGCTGCGAACGCCGGTGATGTGGAAGCGCTATACCGGCTGGGGCTACTGTACCAAAGCGGGCAGGGTGTGCCAGCCGATTATGGTAAGGCGCAACAGTTTCTTGAACGCGCTGCCAGATCCGGTCATGCCTATGCTCAGTATGCTTTGGCTTTGCTCTATCGCCAGTCCGGTGCCGCCCCGCAAATTCAGCAGTCCATTCAATGGCAGCAGAAGGCTGCGCAACAAGGTCATGTGGAAGCGCAATATGGTTTAGGGATGTTGTATGCAAATGGTCAGCATGTGGCTAAAGATTTGCACGTGGCCCGCCATTGGTTGCAACAAGCCTCCCAGCGTAATCACACCATGGCAGGTTTTGCATTACAGGATCTGGCAGTTGCCCCCCGGCCAGTTGCCAAACCGGTTCAACAGGTGAAGCGTGCACCGGTAAGAAGACCTGTGCAGCAGGTTCAGCGCCCACTGGTAAGACCAGCAAAATCGGCTATACCGCAGGTGCAACGTCCCGCTCCGCAAGTTCAGCCACGGGGAGCATCAGCCTATGCACAATATGCTGAGTCTCCTGTGACTACGACTCAGCCAGTTCCGGCGCTGACACCGGCTCCGGTAGTGGCTCAGCAACCGGTTAAACGTCCGCCGCCACGCCCTGTGGCAAAACCGATGCAGCAGGTGAGTACGGTTGAAATGCAGCAATCACAGGTGAGGCTTGAGGGTAAAAGTTCTGCTGCAATTCGTCGTGCTGCGCAAGGCGGCGATGCGGCTGCTCAGATGATGTATGGCGCTATGTTTGAAGATGGTGCTGCGGGTGTGAAACAGGATTCAGCCCAGGCATTGAGTTGGTACCTGAAAGCGGCGCGTCAGGGGTATCCGAAAGCTCAGCATAATCTGGCTTTGTTATATGAAGATGGCAAGGGTGTGAAACAGGATTACCGGCAGGCAGCCACCTGGTATGAGAAAGCTGCTGCCGCAGGGTTTTCTGAAGCACAGAATAATCTGGCCGTTTTGTATATTCTGGGTAATGGTGTCGATGCTGACAGAGATCGTGCTGAACAGTTACTGCGCCAGTCTGTTGCACAGGGCAATGTCAATGCGAAGCGTAATCTGGATATGCTGGTGAACGGGGAGGGTTAAACAACCTCGCCCGTTTTGCACAGGTGGGTGGGACTTATTGCGTTATTCCCCGCCCACTTTAACCACTAACTTACCAAAGTTCTTGCCGTCCAGCAGGCCAATAAATGCATCAACTGCATTGTCTAATCCATCCACAAGGTCTTCAGTGTACTGAATTTTGCCTTCCTGTAACCAGCGGCTCATGTCTTTGAAAAATTCAGGGTAACGGTGGCCGAAGTCATCAAATACAATGAAACCCTGCATATGAATACGCTTAGTGAGCATCACCCGCATCAATAAACCCGTCTGATCCGGCCCTTCCGG
>CACVAV010000269.1 GCA_902727945.1 uncultured Thiotrichaceae bacterium
AAGTATTTCGTACTGCCACCCGCATGGAAATTGCGTTTTGGCAGCAAGGTTTAAATGCAGCACAGGAGGGTGTGTAGTGCAGCGGCAGTAGCCTGAATATGTATGCGGCCTGAGCACGGATGTTTCCGTGTCGGGTCACTTTATTGCTGCCACAGCTCCAGCAATTCCTGAGTCGCCTGCCGATAATCTGCCGCCTGAGTAATCGCTGAAATCATTGCCACCGATCCGATACCGGTTGGCTTCAGCGCTGTCGCCCGCGCTAAATCAATGCCTCCGATAGCCACTAACGGATATTTCCCACCCAGTAAAGCAGTCCAACGTTCAACAGCGGCCACGCCTTGCGGAATCCACGGCATTTGTTTGCTGGTAGTGGCATAAATGGGGCCGAGTGCAATATAGCTGGGGTTGACCCACAAGGCACGCGCCACTTCGGTATAACTGTGCGTTGATACACCCAGGTGACAGCCTGCTGCCGCAATTGCCTGCAGGTCAGCGTCATGCAAGTCTTCCTGCCCCAGATGTATACCATAAGCGCGGTGTTTGATTGCCAGTTGCCAGTGGTCGTTAATAAATAAGCGAATATTCCGGCCTTTGCACACGGTCACTGCCGCCTGAATTTGCCCATCCAGTTCTGCCGGCGTGGGCGGGTGTTCAATGTCTGTTTTCAGGCGTAACTGGATGGTTTGAATGCCACAATTAATCAGTTTTTCTATCCACTCGACTGAATCAACAACCGGGTAAATACCCAGGGTCAGGGTATCGCAGCGTGGTAATACCGGCGGCGATATTTCGGGCGAATGCGGTGTTAGCTTCGGGAAATCCTGATAATCCACTCCCCAGTCATCCGGGTTAGTCTCCGCCACGCATAGCTGATAAGTCTCCTGAGTCGGGTGTGACTGCCGAACACTGCGGTTAACCAGGGTTTTAGCCAGAATAATCGCATCAGTGACCGAATAGCCCTGCGCACTTGCGCAGGCAATCGCCGTGGCGAATAAGCTCCCGGTTCCCGGAATATTGATCTGTTCAGGCGGGTAGTGTTTACCCATCAGCCAAAAATGCAGGTTTTCACTGAAAAAATAATCATTATATTCATGGCTGACATCGCCGTTTACCTGATGGGCAGTGAGATGAGTATTCCTGAGTAATACAGAAGTAACGCCTGAGGCGATTAACTGTTTCACCGCGCAGTTGATGCTGTCACTATCCGCCGTTGTCAGTTTCGTGAGCAGTGCCAGCTCATTCAGATCAGGCGTGACCACATCGGCTAACGGCAGCAGTTTAGACCTTAATACCTGCTCTCCCTGCGGGGTTAGTAAACGCTCCCCTGAGTCGGTCACCAGTATGGGGTCAATAATAATACGTGGCCGTTGACCCTGTTCCTGTAATGCCACAATACCGTCATACACGGCGGTAACCACCTGATCATCAACTTCATCAACCAACCTGCCGACCTTAATGGCCGCCAGCGGTAAGGCATCATTGGTGCATAAAGATTGCCGGATTTGTTGAAATTGTTCTGCAATTGGCGTGGCAGAGTACGCAGCCAGCACCGTATAAGTTTGTAGCCCCAGCGATTCTGCCAGCCGCCAGTCAGTGTGCAAGTCCGCATCCGGTGGATCAGCGCAATCAATAAGCAATATGGCCGCCGCAGTGTGTGGTTTTGAAACAGATAACGAGGGGTTTATCATGGCTTGATTCATTGTAGGTTTTTGAGGGATTTTTCAGGTTTGATGCCAAAACGGCATGCCGAGCGTGGGTGTGCTGGCAGAGGCGGCACGGCGGGCTTCAATCATGCCACTGAGCCATGCACTGCGTCCTGCTGAAATCGCCTGAGCAAAGGCTTCTGCCATGACTATCGGTTCGTGTGCCTGCGCTACCGCAGTATTTAACAGCACCGCATCAAACCCCAGCTCCATGGCACGGCAGGCATCTGAAGGCTTGCCAAGCCCCGCATCCACCAGCAGTGTCATGTCCGGCAGGCGTTCACGAATCGTGGTCAGAGCATGAGGGTTTAATAGCCCCAATCCAGTGCCAATAGGTGATCCCCATGGCATTAATACCTCACAGCCGGCATCGCGTAATTTTTGGCATAACACCAGGTCATCGGTGCAATACGGAAACACCTTAAAACCTGCCTGAACCAGAGTATCAGCAGCCTCCAATGTGGCAAACGGATCAGGCTGCAGGTTGTAATCGTCACCAATCACTTCCAGTTTTATCCAGTCAGTCTGAAACAGTTCACGTGACATGTGAGCTAAGGTCACGGCTTCTTTGGCGGTATGGCAGCCTGCTGTATTGGGTAGTAATGCACAACCGCTGGCTTTGATCAGTTCCCAGTAATGGTTGCCACCTTGCTGTTGCGGTGACTGACGGCGTAGCGAGACCGTAACGACTTCAGCACCTGAAGCCAGCATAGATTGCTGCATCACCTGCGGAGAGGGGTAAAGTGCCGTACCGATAAAGAAACGACTATGAAGTTTTTTACCGTAAACGCTCCAGCTATCCGTGTTCATCTCAACCCCCTACAATCGGCTGTAAAATATCAATTTCATCAGCGGCCTGTATTTCTGTATCCATCCAGCGATCACGCGGCACAAACGTCTGATTCACGGCAATCACCAACGTATCTGCGGGGTCAAATCCCCACGCTTGCATGGCCTGTTCCAATACCATTACTTGCGCTAATGCTTTGCGCTCACCGTTCACACTAATTTCTAACATATCGACTGAATGACCTCATCAATTAACGCCGGTGCGAACAAATAACCATGCCGGAAGAGGCCGTTAACCCGGATTAGCTGCTGCTCGCGCACAATGCGCGGTAAGTTATCATTAAAGGCCGGGCGTAATCCGGCTTGCAAAGATTCAATCCGGGCTTCTGCAAATCCGGTATGTAAGCTGTATAAAGCAGACAATAGCTCCAGTGCGGAACGTATTGTGACGGAACCACTATCATCACTTTCAATCTGGGTCGCACCAATCACATAATGGTGATCAGGTCTTGGAGCGATATACAAAGGATAACGCGGATGCATCAGGCGTATTGAGCGGTTTAAACTGACTTCGGGGGCATAAACCCGCAAAATTTCGCCGCGTACTGAGCGGAGGCTGGCAAGGTCTGGCCGGGCATCATTGCCACGGCAGTCAAACACATAATCAAAGTGGGTTTTCGTGGCATCCAGGTAACCCTGTTGCGCGATCGGTGCAGACCCGGCTGAGCGCTGGTCAGTTGCATCTGCCTCCGGGAAATACCCGCATTCCACGCCTTCCAGCCAGGTCACTTCCGGCGCTTCATCAAACCAGGTATTGAGTGCGGTATAAAGTGCCGCATTGTCGATGACGCCTTCTTCCGGGAAGTACAGGGCTTGGCTGAAAGCGCCTGATAACTCCGGTTCTGCCTGACGTATTGCCTGTGCATTCAGGTGCTGCATAGCACCGGTTGGCAACGTGTTTTCAGCTTTGGACTTAAATCGCTGCCAGTCGGCTAAGTCAGCGGGGTGTGCAACGACCAGCGTGCCTTGTTGATTAAAGTGAATCAGTTGGCCGGTGGCTGCTTCCAGTTCGGGTAACCACTTGCGCCATAAGTCCGCCGAAACTGTACCCAGCGCTTGCGTTGCCGGATCAGTAGTGACCGCTTCGGTATAGGGCGCAACCATTGCCGCAGCGATTAAACCCGTGCCCACAAAATCGCGTGACTGCCGGTCACATAGCGTGACTGATACAGGTTTACCCAGCTCACGACAGTGAGAAATCACGCGCCAGGTTAGCAGGCGACCTGCCAGGCCTGCACCGACAATCGCCAGCTTCATGCGCTAACCACACCCGGCGAGTCAATAGTACAGTATGCTTTGTTGCTAACAACGGAGTGCTGCATATTCAGCAGAGGGGTTACATTCATTGTTCTGCGTTCCAACAGTAAATAGGCGAGTTGTTACTGTCGGAGTATGGCATCCGCCTTGTTTCCTACGACGGTACTAACCGTATCAAGTCAAACGGGTATAATCTCAGCTTAACAATTTTGTTAGGCACCCCGACAAGTGCTAAGAACGATAACAGAGTTATTTTGAGTTGGCTACTGTCCTGAGTATATTCTACGGCTCCGCCGTTGCCTGCTGTGACAGTGAATGACAGGCCTAAATGCAGCACAGGAGATAAACTAATGCATAAGACAATGATCAATGAGGCGTTAAAGACACTGCGTCAACAAAAGCCACTGGTGGTCAATATCACTAATTATGTGGTCATGAATAATTCAGCCAATGC
>CACVAV010000270.1 GCA_902727945.1 uncultured Thiotrichaceae bacterium
ATCGAAGCGGATACTGGCAGTAAAAGCACCCAAGCTGAGGTTTCAACCCGGCAGACCGCAGTGAGTATTGATAGCCACCCCGGTAAATCATTGCATGACTCGAGTTGTATTAGTTGCCATGATTCCGCTGTTTATACACGTGAAGACAGGAAGATCGGTGATTTCCCGAAGTTACTCGCTCAGGTAAAGCGCTGTGATGCGAATCTGGGGTCACGTTTGTTCGATGAAGAGATTGCACAGGTGGCGGAATACCTGAATCAGGCTTACTACCAATATGACAAATAATCGTGATACCGATGTCTGAGTTATCTAGCCGTACTCAAAGAACCCTTTATACCGTGCGTATTAAAAATACAGAGCATCAGTTTACGGTGGGTTCTGATGAAACAATCCTTGGTGCTGCTTTGCGACAGGGCGTGGAGTTACCCTGGGGTTGTGGTAGTGGGGTGTGTGGTGTTTGTATGGGTGATATTCTGCAGGGAAAGCTGGAATATCCTGCTCCGCCACTGGCTTTGTTTGAAGAGGATGAAGCGAGGGGGAAGGGCCTGTTTTGTGTTGGCTTTCCCCGCAGTGACCTGTTGTTATATATTCCGGAAATGAGTGGCTGAGACTAAAGACTATTCTTCGGTGACGATTTCTTTCCAGGGACGATCATTAATCAGCAGGTCAACCACTCCGGCATTACCGGACTGATCGACAGCGATCACCAGTTTGCCTTGTTTGTTGCGGACTTTTTCATCCAGTATATCTGCATATTGTTGTGGTACGTAAAAACGCTCTAATCCACTAATAAACCGGGCGCTACTATCACAGTTGCCACGGATGAACTGTGTGCAGCTTTGTGGCAATTCATCGGCAGGGTAAATTCTGCGTTCCGGTTTCAGGCATAAGCTGGCGGCAATGTCGCTGGTCGGGCAGTTACCATTGTCATTGATGCCATAATCAATGCGGTATATCAGGTAATGACCTGATAACAGGTCTCGTGGATCAAAACCTTCAATCGGGAAAGTGATGCTTTCCCCTGCGATGCGTTGTTGGTAGTGCAGCCATGCATTGCCTGCCAGGATGACAATTGGCAGTAGTAAGGCCAGCGCTAAACCGAATTGTCTGTTCATTCGTGCAGACCCTCACTCCAGTGTTGCAGTCGTTTCCGGCTTTTATGCCAGAACCAGGCGATACCAATAATCATCAGTCCTGACAGAATCAGCCCAACGCCGGTGGCAGCCAGCCCGCCCATTGCCTGAAAATAAAGGATGACAAACCGCAGGCCAATCAGAAAAGTCATTGCATTAAAAGTGCGGTGATGACCGATATTACCTGCGTGGGTGGCATACAGAAACAGGATCAGAATAGTCAGAAAGGGAGCGCGGATATCATCAGCAGTCCAGAAGTTAACCGTTTCTCCGGGGGCCTGTAATGCATTAAAGCTATAGCGGGTTTCACCATCAAACAAAATAAAGGGATGGAAATAAAGTAGCAGCAGCAAAATGATGCTGATCAGCAGGCCTTTATTGAGTGGCCGATAAGCAGGATTGCTGGCAATCATCGTCATTAGAATAGCTGCTACGATGTAGGCCGGAATATACCAGTCAAGCTCAAATGAACGCATTTCACCACCGGAACGGATGATGTCGATGAAGATGAGTGAAACAAGCCCTGAAATCTGAAACCAGAAAAAGAAGCTGCTACGGAATAATTTCAGGTGTTGGCTCAGGCGGGTGAGGACATAGCCACCGGCAGCCAATAAAGGTGCCAATAGAAATAAAGCGGGCAATTGTGCAGCGTTATTGCCACTGAAACTGCCACTGCTCAAGGCAATAGCACCCCAGGTGGCAGCATGAATGAATAGTGTGCTCCATAAGAAATAGGCAAACAGTTGGTGTGCAAATAAGACGACCGGCAGTGTGATGGCTGACCATAGCAGGAGTGCGTTGTACCAGTGGCCGTTGAGGTGAAATACCTGTGCAATGAGACCAATAACAGCCAGACATAAGATAATAAATGCGGTAAGGAGCGCATCGTACAGATAGTCTGAGTCAGTTTCTGCCTGCCAGAGAGTGGTGGCTGCCAGTAAACTTAGCAATCCAAATGCTGTTCCCAGTTTCACCAGATCCGGAATGTTCGCCCAGTTAGCAGCAATCAGGGAAATAATCCCCAGACTGATAATCGATGAACCAAGAATTAACAGGCTATATAACCACCAGTGGCTGCTGTTACTTTTGCCTGTACGCCGTTCGTATTGGCCGATAGCGGTTAGTTGTTCCTGATTGATCAGGCCTTGGTCCAGCCAGGTGAGTAATTTTTTTTCCAGGCCAGTCATTTAATTTGATTCCCACTGCCCTGTGTTGTCTACCCATTTCATCGCACCAACTGACATAAATGAGACAATCAGCACAATAGCCCCAATAAATGTTGAAGCAGTGAACACCAGCAAAAGTGCGGCCAATACTGCGGTTAGCGCTTCTTGTCGTAACGCATCCTGACGCGTATTGACTAAACATAGAGCAGATCTTACCCAGATGGGTGTGTTTTTCCATTCTTTACTTGTTTTATCCAGCATGACAATTCTATTATTCCCTTAGGTAATTATATTTTATCAGTGTTGATGCTGAATTGGGCAAAGTAATTTCTGTCATCCTCGTTTACCGGACTAGCTGCGAAGCTTTTCGGTTTTCAACTTTCTGGTATAATTACTGCTATATACCGCATCCCAAAATGGTAGTGAACAAATCATGATACCTAGTTCTAAGCGTACTTTAACGGCGTGTTTCGTCCTCATTGCTTGTCAGGCCTCAGTTGCGCAAGCCGGTTTCTTTGACGATCTTCTTTCTGTGTTTAAGGTGCCGCCGGCAGCTGAGGCACCTGCTGTTCCTGCCGCACCCGCTCCGGTTGCCGCTCCAGCTACGCCATCGGTCGTTAAGCAACCTACGAGGCAACCGCAGTCTTCAACTCAGCCCAGCGTTCAAGTGGAAAATGCACCACCACCTCCCGGGCCATCGCAGAAAGATCTTAACGAAATGTTATGGCTGGCGGCTTTACAGGGTAATGATGGTAGAATTCGTGGCTTAGTTGAGCAGGGTGCAAACCCTGCCTCAGGTACGCCGCATGGTGAGACTCCTTTGCACGTGGCGGCATCCCGGGGGCATCTGAAACCGATTATTTATCTGGCTAATCATGGTGCTTCTGTTAATGCCCGTACAAAAAATGGCTGGACTCCACTGCACCATGCTGCCCGTTTTGGCCATACCCAGGCAGTTAAATACCTGCTACATATGGGTGCTATTCCGCATATCCGCACCAATGATAAAGGCCGCAAAAGTCCTATGGAAATGGCGGTTGATAACGGTTATCTGGAGATAGCAGCGTTGTTTGGTTATCGCCCGAAATAGGTGGACGGTTAGCTTGTAGTTTGGTGAGCGACCGGATGCATTATTGTATTTGTAATGCTTTGCCTCATGCGTTTAGGATACCGGATTTTCCGGAAAAGCGCCGGGTTGATATTTCATAAGGATCATCATGAGTAACTTTCCGGAAAAGCTGACGGCAACGGTAACAGCCCGACTGTCTGAACCTGCGATTGCTATCCAGTTTCTGGATAGTGCTGAATCAATCTTGGCTACGAACGATACAAGTAACTTGCCTGAGTTCGCGTACGATGCGGTGGCAGATCAGACCCACCGCGTGGGCCGGGGAATGATTCAGAAATATCGCAACCGCCTGTTATTGATTGCGCATAGCCACTGTGCAGTGCATTGCCGGTATTGTTTCAGGCGGCATTTTGATTATGCTCAGGATACCTTTCAGGAAGAGGATATCGGGTTTCTATGTGCTCACCTTGATGCCCATCCGGAAATTGATGAAGTGATTCTCAGTGGTGGTGATCCGCTGATGCTATCAAATCAACGTTTGGATACATTAATCGGCGTGCTGTACCAGCGGGCAGGTGTGAAGCGCATCCGTCTGCATAGCCGGGTGGTGACAGTGTTGAGCCGCCGTATCAACACCAGGTTCCTTGAGCTTTGCAGGCACTATAAAAGCAAGCTGGTTATCGTCAATCATATTAACCATGTTGCCGAAATTGATGCAGCAGCGGAACAGGCGATTGGGCACTTACGGGCATTGGGGGTGATGTTACTGAATCAGTCAGTACTGTTACGTGGCGTGAATGATAGTGCTGCGACTCTGAATCAGTTGTCAGACAAGTTATTTACACTGGGTGTGATGCCGTATTACCTGAACCTGTTGGA
>CACVAV010000271.1 GCA_902727945.1 uncultured Thiotrichaceae bacterium
GGCTTCCAGTCCGAAGATGCCTGCTGCGATACCACCCCATGCACCACAAATACCATGCAATGGCCATACACCCAGTACATCATCAATTTTCCACTTGTTTTGCGTTGCGGTGAATGCCCAGACGAACAGTACGCCTGCAATGATACCGGTGAGTAAAGCGCCGAGCGGGTGCATTAAGTCTGAACCGGCACAAACAGCCACTAATCCAGCCAGTGGGCCGTTATGTACAAAACCGGGATCATTTTTGCCAACGAAGACAGCTGCCAGAATGCCGCCGACCATCGCCATGAGTGAGTTAATAGCGACCAGGCCGCTGATGCCCTCAATAGCTTGCGCTGAGACGACGTTAAAGCCGAACCAGCCAACACTCAATGTCCATGCACCCAATGCAAGAAACGGAATGCTTGAGGGTGGGTGGGCGGATGAGATCTGGCCTTGCTTATTATAACGACCATGCCTTGCACCCAGTAAGATGACGGCACCTAAGGCAATCCAGCCACCCATGGCATGAACTACAATAGAACCTGCGAAGTCATGGAATTCTGCACCAAATACTGAGCTAAACATGTCCTGGATACCAAATGCACCATTCCAGACAATGCCTTCAAATAATGGATAGATCAGCGCCACCAGAATAAAGGTAGCGAACATTTGTGGATAAAATTTGGCGCGCTCTGCGATACCACCGGAAACAATCGCCGGGATAGCCGCTGCAAAGGTTAGCAGGAAGAAGAATTTGACCAGTTCATAGCCGCTTTTCTCAGCCAGAATGGAGGCGCTTTCAAAAAAGCCGACCTGATAAGCGACGTAATAACCAATGAAAAAATAGGCAATGGTAGAGACTGCGAAGTCTGCGATAATTTTTACCAGTGCGTTTACCTGGTTTTTGTGGCGCACCGTACCGACTTCGAGAAATGCAAAGCCCGCATGCATGGCCAGTACCATGACTGCGCCGATCAGGACAAACAGGGTGTCTAATGCAGAGGTGAGTTGTTCCATGTGCCGACCTTAATGTGCTTGAAAAATCGGGCTATCATAACGGTTGGATTCATCTTGCCTAGCCCCTTTCTGCACAAAAATGGTGATTTATTCTTATAGCTTGCCAGAGAGTCATAAATCAACTAAATATAATCACTATTATTGTGCATTAAAAAGAAAAGCACTTATTCTGTGAATTTATTGCACCGGTATAGTGCGCAAGACTGGATGGTTATGAATGTGCCCGATTAGCGTATGAAATTCAGCGTTGGTGTTAATTGATTCTCTATGTGAGTAGAAAGTTTTATACTGTGCGGAATTGAGTGCCATACTTGTTTGATGTGTCAAAAAACCGGAAGAAATGATGACTGTAAAACCCCGTAACTACATTTCAGTGGCTTCTATTGCCTTATTTTTGGGCGGACTGCTGTGGATTGCTGCATTTTGGTTTCCTGTTTTTAAAACAGCAGAGCGTGAAATAGCGGGCTACTGGGTTTTTGTCAGTGGTTGGATGGGGTTTGTGGTTTTCCAGTTTGCCTGGTACGCGAATCTATTGTTATTGATCGCCGTTATCCTGATGTACACCGCCCCGGTGAGGGCGACTGTATTGGCCGCTGTGGGATTGTTGGTGGCGACGCAGGCATTTTGGTTTGATGTGTTACCGGAAACGACGGAAAGTGTAGTGATTACCGCGAAAGGCCTCGGGTTTTGGTTCTGGTATGCCGGTATTTTTATGATGAGTGTCGGTGTGTTCTTCTGTCTGGATTCAGATGAAGTGACTGATGTTATTGAAACGCCAGAGGCGGATGCTGATACGAAGGCTTCAAGACCTTTGCACACCAAGGTATTTATCAGTCTGCCAGCGGAACAAACAGAACAGGTTGTTCAGGCAGAAGCAGCGAGTCAGCCCGGTTACAATGATTATAATCCGTTTATTGAGCCTGAGGCCGGGCCGTTTGAAAGGCCGATTGTGGAAGAAATGTCGCCATCTCCGTTACCACCACCATTGCCTGACACCGGTAATCCTTTTTATACCGCCGATGCGGCTCCTGTTGTTACTATTGCCCCGGTTGTTGCGGAAACAAATTTAAATTTAGCCGAAGTTAACCCTGAGCCGGAAGTATCTGATGTTGCACCTGAACCATTCGCCCTTAATAAGACCGATGAGGAGCTTGAAGCAACGGTTCCGGCAGTCACATCGATCTTGCAGGATGCGGTGTTTCCGGAAATAAAAAAGCCGGAGCGATAAATAATCAATAACTCCGGCTTTCCTGAAACGGTGTGAAACGCGATCAATTTATCTGAAGATTAAAACTCTTCGCCGGTCGCGCCTTGTTCCATAATGGCAGTGATGATTTCCTGGACACCGACTGCTTCTTCGTGAAGCGCTTCCGGTAGTGGCTTGCCACCATAAATCATCATGTCCATATTGAGTGAGTACAATTGCAGGTTGCCCTGCTTGTCTTCAATCAATGCGATACGGCAAGGCAGGTAAGCCGAGAATGCATCACTGAAATCAACCATGCGCATTGCAGTTTGCGGGTTGCAGAACTGGTAGATTTTCAGGAAACGCTGATCTTCGCCGGTTTCTAAAGCCACCTGATCAGACAAAGGTAATTCACCAACACCTTTGATGTTCAGTTCATTGGCTTTAAATTTCATCGCCGTTTCAACTTCTTCCCAGGTCACGCCATCGTCAACCGGGTAAGTGACTACTGTTGCATCAGCACTATTACCGCTGGTTTTCAGCTTCTGCCACATCTCTTTGTAGACATCTTTAGCCTTCGGATCAAGTTCATCCAGTGCAGCCATTTCTTCTTTCATGCCACCCGCCTGGCTAATCATATCGCCGTATTGCGTGTAAGCATAGGCACCGCCAATAATGGCAATCAAGCCAATCAGCGCGAGTATATTGCGTATAAATCCCATGTTAATTCTCCGGGTTAATGGAACGTTATTAAGTTATTAACAAGAAAACAATGGGGCTTTATTGCGTGTCGATATTCTTCATCAGGCCAAAAGATTTGACAAAAGGCCCGGCCATCTTAGGGTTTTTGATCATTGCGCCGTAGTCACCGCTTTTGAATTTCAGTTTGCCGGTGGTATAAGCCATGCCCATACCGGTCAGGCCAATACCTTTGGAAACCCACTTCATCCAGTCCTTGTGGGCTGCTCTCATGTCCCAGTCAGGTGTTTCACCGTTGTAGTCACCGGCACGTACACATTCGCCGTTTTCTACAACGAACACGCCACGCGGTTGGTCTTCATCTTTGAATCCACAGGTAATAATTGAATTGAACCCAATCTCAGCCAGCTTGTCTTTAACATCAGGCTCGCTGTTCCATTGGTCTTTAAGTTCATTCATCCAGTCACCAGAAAATAGTTCAGGCATAGTTTTCCTCTCATCGTGTGAACAATTAATCGTTAATAGTAAGTTGTTAAGCGGTGTTATATCCTTCCCTGCATTGTTTCGCAACGTTTTAAGTCGGGTATAATTTTAATGAAAAACGCTTATCGCACAACTCTGATGGCCTGCGTAGCATTAGCTTTCACCGCAACATTACAAGCCGCAGAAGACAATAAAACACCTGAAGAGGCGTTGTCCGTTAGTGTCATTGTACTCAGCAAAGTGGCCATTCCGGTTGAGCGGGATGTGGAAGCAAAGCTCATCAGCCCTAATGATACACCAGTCAGTCCGGAATTGGCGGCGAAAGTGCTTAAAATTGAAGCAGATGTGGGTGATCAGGTGAAGGAAGGTGATGTATTGGCGCGCCTTGACTGCCGTGATTATGATGTGAAACTACGCCAGGCTGTAGCTGGTGTATCCACTGTTAAAGCCCGTATTAAAGCGACGGCAGCACGTGTTGGTGCAGCGGAGTCCCGTGTTGGCGCTGCCGGATCACGTGTCAGTGCAGCAGGTTCACGTGTCAGTGCCGCAGGCTCGCGTGTCGGCGCTACAGAATCTCAGGTGAATGCTGCGGCATCCAGAGTGCATGCAGCTGTTTCCCGGGTGAAGGCAGCAGAGGCCGGTATTCAGGCAGCTACTGCACGTATGCAATCCACCGGAACCGGTATTAATACGGCAAAATCCCGTGTGAATACGGCTAAAGCACAAGCTAATGCGGCCAGAGCACGTATACCGTCTGCACAGGCGCAATTTAAGCTGGCACAGTCTGAGCTAAATCGTAACCGTCAGTTACGTAATAAACAATTAATCCCTGTCAATGTATTGGATCAGGCGCAGGCAACTTTTAATTCGGCACAAAG
>CACVAV010000272.1 GCA_902727945.1 uncultured Thiotrichaceae bacterium
GCCTTTAAGCAAATGCCGGATGGCCTGAATGATTCACAGCCTTGGCTGGTGGATCGTCTGTTGCGTAACCTGTTGATTGATGTAACCGGTAATACACACCGTGCTGAATTCTGTATTGATAAACTCTACTCGCCGGATTCGATGAGCGGGCGTCAGGGTTTATTGGAATTCCGTGCGTTTGAAATGCCGCCGCATGCGCAAATGTCGATTGTACAAATGTTGCTGTTGCGCACCTTGGTAGCGCGTTTCTGGAATGATTCTTACAAACACCGTCTGGTGCGCTGGGGTACTGAGTTACATGACCGCTTCATGCTGCCCCATTATGTCTGGGAAGACATGCGCGATGTGGCTGAAGATCTGCAATCCGCCGGTTTTCCTTTCCAGCTGGAGTGGCTGGAGCCGTTCCATGAATTCCGTTTCCCGGTGTATGGTCGTGTACAGCACCGTGGTATTCAGATGGAACTGCGGGCTGCGCTGGAACCCTGGAATGTACTGGGTGAAGAGCTGGGTAGTCAGGGAACGGCGCGTTTTGTGGATTCATCCATTGAGCGGATGCAGATTAAAATCAGTGGCCTGACGGATTCACGTTATGTGATTTCCTGTAACGGACACAATGTGCCGATGAAAGCGACGGGTGTGCAGGGTGAGTATGTGTCCGGAATCCGCTACCGTGCCTGGCAGCCGCCTTCCGCGTTACATCCGACGATTGGTATTCATGCGCCATTGGTATTCGATATTTTTGATACCTGGACGGGTCGTTCATTGGGTGGCTGTACTTATCATGTGGTGCACCCGGGCGGGCGTGGTTATGAAACCTTCCCGATTAATGCCAATGAGGCTGAAGGGCGGCGTTTCTCACGTTTCCGTGATCAGCATACACCTGATGTGCCGGTAGTGAAGTTTTTATCGGAGGCTACGCAGGAATTTTATGAGACGCCGCCAAGACCGATGAAGCCGCCGACTGAGAATGTTAATTCGGATTATCCGTATACCCTGGACTTGCGGCAGTTGTAGTGGGTTAAGAACCTAAATCCCCTCCGTCTCCCCTTTTTCAAAGGGGAGTGCTCTCCAGATAGAAAAAGGTCTTGCTGGAAGGTTTCCCCCTTTGCAAAAGGGGGAGCAAGGGGGATTTCTCTTAAACCAGGTTGTCACTCTTGGCATTCGCGCCAAACGACTCCATACGTGGCATGGCATGGAACGCATTATTCAGTTGATTGGCCCATTCATGACGAATGGTCTGCAGGTAAGGATCGCCCGCAGCAAATCGTCTGCGTTTTGCAGAATTAAATTGATTATTCTGATAAGTGAGTAATTCAATCGGTGGCCCTACGCTGGCATTACTCTTCATGGTCGAGTCCATTGAGATCAGCGAGCAAATAGCAGCATCTTCCAGTGATGTCTGGTCGTCCAGAAAACGATCGAGTACAGGCTTACCGTATTTACTCTCACCAATTTGCAGGTAGGGTGTCTCAGATGAGGAGGTAATGTGGTTACCCTGAGGGTATATCATGTACAGGTTTGCTGGCCGCCCCTGAATTTGTCCACCCAGAATTAACGTTGCATCCGGCATAAAACCGGTTGTTTCGTTGTATTTGTTAATCTGGTTTACCAGAATGCCGCCAACGTAGTCTGCAGCATCAGCCATGTAATTCATGCTGTTGATATTCAGCGGCATGGCTTCATCAACGTCACGGGTTACCTGTTGGACAACACCCTGTGTGGTCGCCAGGTTGCCCGCACTCAGCAGGACAAGGAAACGGTCAGGGTTAGATTTACAGACATGCATCTTGCTGTAAGTACTAACGTTATCAATGCCTGCGTTTGTACGGGAATCAGAAGTTAGCACTATCCCAGCATTCAGAGAAATACCAATACAGTAAGTCATGTGTGTTCAAGCCGGATTAAAAAGAAGGATACCTTATGCCAAAGGCATGCAAAGTTCTAGTACTGAGTGCTAATTTATATTAGCAAAACCTGAATTTGCTTAACTCAGCCTTAAAAATACCCGCTTATCTTTCCTTTGTCTTTCGCTAATCTTATATCAGGTATCTGGTCTGAAGGCTGTTCTGAGGCTAGAATCACTGTTTTTATACAAATGGGTCTGCCACTTATGTACACAATCACACTTCAGCCCAGTGGGCACACTTTTATTGCTGATGAGCAGGAAAATATTCTGGAAGCCGGTTTGCGTCAGGGTATTGCCTTGCCATACGGGTGTCGGGGTGGTGCCTGTGGTTCTTGTGTGGCGACCATAAAGCAGGGCGAATTGAGTTACCCGGATGGTGATCCGATGGGGCTGGCCCCGTTTGATAAAGATCAGGGCAAGGCGTTTTTATGTCAGGCTGTGGCACATTCTGATCTGGAGTTGGATTGTCCGCAAGTGGGCACGGCTCCGGAAATTGAGGTGAAAGTCCTGCCGGTACGTGTTGAGAAGCTGCGCAAGCTGAATGCTGATGTGATGGAGATGACGCTGAAGTTACCTGCCTCAGAACGCCTGCGTTTTAATGCCGGACAATATATTGATCTGTTATTACGCGGTGGTAAACGCCGGGGATTCTCGCTGGCTAATGCGCCTTATGATGATCAGTTTCTGGAGTTGCACATTCGCCATGTGCCGGGCGGGCATTTCACCTCACACGTTTTTGAACACATGAAACCAAAGGCGCTATTACGCATGGAAGGCCCGCTGGGTAGTTTTTATATCCGTGATTCGGAGCGGCCCATTATCCTGATTGGTGGCGGCACTGGTTTTGCACCGTTGAAAAGTATGGTCGGGCAAATGAAGATGCAGGGTTTTGAGCGTCCGGTGCATTTGTATTGGGGTGTGCGCGCAAAAGATGATTTGTATATGGATGCAGTGGCCAAAGACTGGGGGTCACGGATTGAACTGCTGACTTATACACCGGTGTTGTCAGAACCGAAGGATGATGATCAATGGGAAGGGCGCACCGGTTGGGTGCACGAGGCTGTATTAGCTGATTTTGATGATTTGTCGGGTTGCGATATTTACATGAGCGGGCCACCACCGATGATCGAGGCGGCGAGAACGGCTTTTCTGGCTAAGGGAGTACCGGATGAGCAGATGTATTCGGATTCGTTTGAATATGCGACTGATACGCTACAAGCTATCGCTAATAATGCGGGGGATGCATCGTGAGTTTTGAGTTGCATCAGCAGTTAGCGGCGGATTGTTTGGTAGTGGGTGATTTGCCTTTGTGTCGTGTATTGCTGGCAAATGATGAGCGTTATCCGTGGTTTATTCTGGTGCCGCGCCGTGTGGCTATTATGGAAATTCATCAGCTGAAAACGGAAGATCGTGATCAGCTATGGCTGGAGTCTGATTGGTTTAGTCATCAATTAGAGCAACTGTTTGCACCGGATAAGCTGAATATCGCCGCGCTGGGTAATCTGGTGCCACAATTGCATATTCATCATATCGTACGTTTTAAAACAGATGATGCCTGGCCTGCGCCAGTGTGGGGAAAGCATCCCGCGAAAGCTTATCCGCAAGCGAGTGCTGAGCAGCGTGTCGGACAAATGCAGGCAAAATTGGCTTTATTTCCGGGGTAGGGGCCGGGAGACGCTTTTTCAGTCATCATCGCAGTGGTTGCACAGTGGCGGAAGGGGGCAAACCTCTGATTTGTGTGCCTGAACCGACTACCAGTGTTAAGGTTTATACCTTCTTTTCTGATGGCTGAGGTGTTTATGGCTGAAGACCCGAATGATAAACCGGCGCTGCTGAAAGCCGTTGAATTGGTGCTTGCTGACCCCGCTGTGATTGTGAAAGAGACAGCCGCTATTTCTGTGCAATTCAGGGAAAAGTACCGGGGTAAAAAAGCAGAGGGTGATATTGCTGATATGATCGCAGAGAAGGTCATATCAAACTATTCCTACTACGCTGCCATCGTTGGAGGAACAACCGCCTTAACCGGCGTTGTTCCGGGTATCGGTACTGTCGTTGCAGCATTTGGTGGTGCTACTGCGGATGCGGCCTTGTCTATGAAGTATCAGGTCGAAATGACTATGGCAATCGCTGCTGTCTATGGTCATGACATCACCCTTGAAGAAGAGAAGCGTGTTTGCTTGATTGTTGCGGGCCTGGGGGCGATCACTCAGCCATCAAAAGGCGGGAAGGCTATTGATTCAAAAACATTCTCTAAAATGGCGCGGCAGGCGCTACAAAGTGCCACGCGGCAAGTCGTCCAAGAAGTTTTCACTAAAGTGGGCATAAT
>CACVAV010000273.1 GCA_902727945.1 uncultured Thiotrichaceae bacterium
CTCATCGGCATGTAACGTTGCCAGAATATCCTCACGCAATGGCAAATCTGCACTGGGCTTAGCTAATTCATCATCTTCCGGATCGATATGCATCGTCACATCGTTCATCTCCGGAAAACGTGCCTTCAATTGCTGCATAACAGACTCAGCAACATGATGCCCCTCCGACACACTGATATAACTCTGCACCTGAATATGCGCATCAGCAAAAATCTGCCCACCCATCAACCGGGTACGCAACATATGCACACTGACAACACCCGGCAAACCATCAATGAATTGCCGGACGGCTTCCGCCTCTTCCGGCTCCATGCCGGTGTCAACTAATTCTGATGTACTATCCAGGATCATCCGCCCCGCCACATACAGAATCATCACCGCAACGACGACAGCAGCCACACCATCCAGCCAGGGGAAACCTAACTGCGCACCACCAATACCCAATAACACAACCACCGACGAAATCACATCAGAACGGTGATGCCACGCATTAGCCTGAAGCAATTTGGACTTAACCCGCTTTGCGGCACGCATCGTGTAATGGAACAAGCTTTCTTTCGCCACAATCGCCAAAGCAGCAAATGCCAATGCCCAGGGATGGGGTGCTACCAACAACTCATCAGCAAACAAACGCTCCCAGGCCCGCATAAAAATACCCACAGCTACACCCGCCAGTATAAGCCCCAGAATGACAGTAGCTACAGTTTCAATACGGCCATGACCATAAGGATGCTCTTCATCCGCTTCTTTGTTCGCATGATGGGAGGCAAACAACACCACAAAATCACTAACCAGGTCAGATAAAGTATGAAAACCATCGGCAATCAAAGCCTGAGAGGCCGTAAGGAGACCACCCGCCAACTGAGCAATAGCTAGCAGGGTATTAACCACAGCACCTACCAACGTAACCCGCTGAGTAGCTGATTTTTTATCCTGAATATCTGACATAATTTGAAGTGTCGCCTGAAAAAAGATGCCGGATTATAGCCTGACCGGCCAACTGCTACGAATCAACTCTATTTCATTGATGCGTTTTTGCAATTTATCACGGCACTCCGCCGGATCTTTTTGCTGCACCATCTCACCGTTACGCGGATACAATACATCCAATAAACGTGATAACCAGAAGCGCAGAGCAGCTGCACGCAACAACCCCGGCCAGCAGTCAAATTCACGCTGCGTAAGCGGTCTCACCTGATGATAAGCCGTCAGGCATGACTGTAGTTTAACGGCATCCAGCGCACCATCATCCTGACAACACCAATCATTCACCACCACAGCCAAATCATAGAGCCAGAAATCATTACAGGCAAAATACCAGTCGATAACGCCACTTAACCGACCCGCATTAAACAATGCATTATCATGGAATAAATCAGCATGGATAATGCCTTCAGGCAAACCGGTTGTGCTCAGTGATTGTTGGAACACTATTTCCTGCTGCAATAAATCAGCATCCTCATCATCAAGATCAGTTAAGACCTGCTGAGCCGTCACCATACGCCACTCATGCCCGTGATCAGACAGGTGTTGCTGAGGAAAAGTAAGCGTTGCCAGATGAATTCTGGCCAGCTCATGCCCGATGGCCGAGCAATGCGCAGTCGCTGTTTGTGGCTCAGCACGGCCGGATAAACGGGTAATTAAAGCAGCAGGTTTATTATTTAGCCGCTGAAGTACATCACCACGCCGACTCAACACCGGACTAGCTACTAAAATATCAGAAGCCGCAAGATGAAGCATCAGGTCAAGGTAAAATCCCAACTCCTCAGACTCATGCTTTTCGAACAGTGTCAGGACATAACGGCCGGATGAGGTATTAACAAAAAAATTGGTATTTTCGATGCCTGCCGCAATACCCTGATAGTCAAGCAATTCACCCACATCAAAGGAAGACAGAAAGCCTGCCAGCTCATTACAGCTGACCGATGTATAAACAGCCATTTAATGCACTAAAACCAAATAATGGATCGGTAACATAAGCTGTTATAGCTCCATGAAATTTGCCCGTTCCTCTGGTGTCGGCCCGGAACTGATTTTCTCATAATGCTTGAAAATGTACTCAACAATCTCATCCGGATCATCCAGAATCACAAACAGATCCAGGTCTTCCGGAGAAATAGTTCCCGCTGCCACCAGTGTGTCTTTAAACCACTCAATCAGCTTTTCCCAAAACGGCGTGTGCACCAGAACAATCGGAATACGCCGCGTCTTACCGGTCTGAACCAGTGTCAATATTTCAGCCAACTCATCCAGAGTACCAAAACCACCCGGCATCACTACATAAGCGGAAGCATGTTTCACAAACATCACCTTGCGCGAAAAGAAATGCCGGAAATACAGGGAAATATCCTGGTAATCATTACCACTTTGCTCATTTGGCAACTGAATATTCAATCCGATGCTTGGTGACTTGCCCTCCCATGCGCCTTTATTGGCCGCTTCCATAATACCGGGGCCACCACCACTCACTACCGCAAACCCTGAATCGGACAGTTTCCGTGCAATATCTACCGTTAACAGATAAATCGGATCATCCTGTGCGGTACGGGCGGAACCAAAAATACTGACTGAAGGACGAATGCGCGCCAAACGCTCAAAGCCCTCAACAAACTCACCCATGATCTGAAAAATTTTCCAACTCTCACGAGCCAGCTCTTTATCATCAATAGGTTGTAAAACCGGGTGATTTGCGCGTGTAATATCGTCCATAGTTTTTCTTTTTATCCGAGTGAAAAGTTATCCAGCCGGTTGGCGGCCAGTTTTATCGACATAGTTATGCCACTCAGGCAGCCGCTTTTTCTTCAGGCGTCAGCGCTACCAAAGTCAAAGCATGCAACTCGCCGGAGACGATCACATCATTGACCGTCGCATAAACTTTCTGATGCCGTTTTACTTTATTCAAACCTGCAAATACAGAACTAACCACCTCCGCCTGATATTTGTAACCATCGCCATCAACCACTACCTGCGCATCCGGAATACCGGCTTTAATCAGTTCAACCACAGCTTCATTTGCAATACTCATAAACTTATTCATTCCACACTAACAGATATTCAAGTATAACGGATGTTTTGCCGACCACTAGCATTTCTATGCGTATACCGGCTTAATTTTGCAGTAAAGAGAATTATTTATGTCTAATAAGCAACTGGTCAGACAGGTAAAAGACACCTGCACTGAGTTTTGCGCGGCACTGACCCAGGATGAGGTCATGCAATTTGTCCGTTACGTTTCTGTCGTCGAGCTTGGACAGGGGGAAGTTTTAGCAGACCTTGGTGAAATCGGGGATAGTTTTTACCTGGTGATTGAAGGAACGGTTAAACTCTTTCAAGTAGATGACGACAAAGAGTTCGAGGTAGGTCAGATCAGCCCCGGTGGCATGGTAGGTGAAATGTCTTTCTTTGACCAACAGCCACGCAGTGTGCGCCTGAAAGCTCAAAACAATGGCGCGAAACTACTGGAAATAAACCGCCAGATGTACAATCGCCTGAAAATTGAAGAACCGTATATTTCCACTAATCTGCTCGAATTTGTTATACGCAGCCTTGATGCATTGGTTCGCCAGCTCAGCGAGCAAAATGCCGTTATGCACAAACAAGCTACCGTTGCGGCTTGAAAGGGCACAATAAAAAGGCCGACACTCAGGACGACCTTTTTACGCCAGAAATTAAATACTTAAGTAGCATGGCTTGCACGCACACTTAAGCTTAGCAATCGCTGTATTTAACTTCCACCCTTAACGGTATTAAAACCAAGCACACTCCAGGTCTGCATACCGCCGCGATACCACTTAATCTTTTCAGCAGGGTATCCCATCTTCAGCAGCTGCATGATATTGGTTGGCGATTGACCACACCACATACCGTTACAGAACAAAACCAAGGTCTTTGCACCAGAGAAATCAAATACTTCTGAGGTATCACCAGCAACAACAGCTTCATCCACATCCAGTGCATCCATATCTTCAGCCAACTTCACACCAAATTCATCGTTCATAATTTTAATGATATTGTCTGTCGTTGCACCTTTTGCAGGACTCAGGTTAGTCCAAGGCAAATTCTTAGCCCCCGGAATAGTACCCTTCTCCACCCAGTCAGGTGTGCGTGAGTCAATCACCAGAATACTATCATCACCACCGGTAATTTTTTCCAGATAACTTAAGATGCCATTCTCAGCAATCGTTTCTACACCATCAGCCAA
>CACVAV010000274.1 GCA_902727945.1 uncultured Thiotrichaceae bacterium
TGATCTGGAAATTCTTTTTACAGATCAGCTCACAATTCACTGAAAAAAATATCAAAGCCACCTGTGATGAGCTACTGCAACGGCCCTCCTTACCCATGCACCTGGATGCAGCTGAAATAGAAAAACTACCCGACACACCAGGCGTTTATTATTTCTATGGTACCAACAACGAGCTGCTGTATATCGGTAAATCCATTAATATCCGCACGCGGGTAATGAGCCATTTCACACAGGATCATCGCAATAATAAAGACCTGGAAATGAGTGCACTGATTGCGCACGTTGACTTTGAAACCACACCCTCTGACTTTGGTGCACAACTGCGTGAGAGTCAGCAGATAAAAGCTCTCAGCCCTTATTATAACCGGCGTTTACGTAAAATCAGAAAGCTGTATCAGTACCAGATGGAGGCTGATGAGTCGGGTTATCTATGTTTATATATCCGCACGATTAAACAAGCGGCCAGTAGTAGCAGTGAGATGGATGAACAATTCGGTTTATTCCGCAGTCGCCGCCAAGCCGAAAACCAACTGGGAAAACTGGCCGAACATTTTTTCCTGTGCCAAAAGCTCTGTGGTTTAGAAACCAAGATCCGCTCAGACCAGAAACCCTGTTTCGGCTATCAGCTCAAACGCTGTCTGGGAGCCTGTTGTGCACAAGAAACGGCTGATGCTTATAATCAGCGGGTGCACATCGCACTGAAAAATTATCGCCAGAAAGCCTGGCTTTGGCCGGATGCCATTCTGGTCGAAGAAAGAGGGACGCAACCTGATCAGCTCAGTGACACCAGGTCGCAAACTGTTTGGCATTTATTACACGAATGGCGCTACATCACTCAAATACGCAGTCAGGATGAATTGTATGATTGTGGCTACCAACCCGCAGAACATCAAGGCAGCTTATCTGTTGATACATTAGGTTCAGAAGATACAGGTAGTGCACCGGATGATCTCCCACCTGACTTTGATCTGGACACTTATCAAATTTTGGTGCGCTTCTTACTATCACCCGCACAACAAAAAGCAAACGGGATACGACTTCTACCGCTAACCTCTCTCAGGAATTAACCTCTCATGCCAAACCCTAAACAAAGCCTGATTCTCGGTGGCGCTCGCTCAGGAAAAAGTGCTTACGCCGAACAATTAGCAAAAAAAAGTGAACCCAAAGTGGTCTATATTGCGACAGCTACTACGGGAGATACCGAGATGGAAGCTCGTATTCGTCGGCACAAAGACGACCGGCCTACTGAATGGCTGACTATAGAGGAGCCATTGTCACTGGCTCATACCCTACAAACTGAAGCAGATGCTGAGCGCGTTTTACTGGTAGATTGTCTGACCTTGTGGGTCACTAATTTATTATGCCACGCAGACCCGGAACGGTTTGAGCATGAGACACAAGCAGTGTTAAACCTCCTGCCAACGCTACCGGGAAAGATCATCATGGTCAGCAATGAAGTCGGCTATGGCATTGTGCCGATGGGTGAGCTATCACGGCGTTTTGTTGACGAAACAGGGCGTTTGCATCAGCAATTAGCCGCCCGAATGGATCAGGTTATTTTAATGGTGGCGGGATTGCCGCTGACTATCAAAGGGTAAAAGTATGAAATGGTGGCAACAGCCTTGTCAGCAGACAAATAGTAACTTCACAGTCAATGCGGAACAACGTCAGCAACAACTGACTAAGCCGCCGGGTGCAATGGGCCTGCTTGAAACTACGGCGATTCGGCTGGCGGGTTTACAGGGTCGTGACAAACCCGCTGCGGACAAAATACATATCAGTGTATTTGCCGGTGATCATGGTGTTGTCGCTGAAGGCGTATCGGCATTCCCACAGGAAGTCACCGTTCAAATGGTGCACAACTTCCTGCAAGGTGGCGCAGCTATTAGTGTGCTGGCCCGTCAATTGGGGGCGACACTTGAGGTTGTAGATACCGGCATTATGACACCGCTGCCGCAACAGGAAGGCTTAGTACTGCACCGTGCCGGAGCGGGTACAACCAATAGCACTGTCGAAGCGGCAATGACACCTGAACAATTAGCAATAGCCCTTCAGGCGGGGCATGACGCTGTCGACCGGGCTGTTGCTCAGCAAGCTGATCTGTTTATCGGCGGAGAAATGGGGATTGGCAATACAACCGCAGCTACTGCTCTATATGCTGCCTTACTGGATCAGCCAGTTGCACTGTTAGCCGGAGCAGGCACCGGTTTAGATCATCAGGGTATCGAACATAAAATCGCTGTGCTTGATACCATCCTGTTCCGGCACCGGGATTGTGGCAGTGATGCTATGGAATGGTTACGTTGCACTGGTGGCTTTGAAATTGCCGCACTCAGCGGCGCTTATCTGCGGGCTGCTCAGTGTGGTCTCCCGGTGTTACTGGATGGTTTTATCAGTACTGCTGCGGCCTTAGTCGCCATCAGAATACAGCCGGATGTTGCACAATGGTTATTCCTGTCTCATGTTTCAGCGGAACAAGGGCATCATCGTGTGCTGGAAATATTGAACCAAAAACCGTTACTGGATCTGGGTATGCGCTTGGGTGAAGGCAGTGGTGCAGCAGTCGCTGTTAGCCTGATCCGCTCAGCCTGCTATTTGCATAATGAGATGGCGACCTTCGCAGAAGCCGCAGTTGCCGGAAAACTGAAGTAATGCGCAGTCATGAGTGATTCAACCACTTTTATCGACCTGGTGCGCCACGGGCGTGTGGCAACACCCGGTTTGTTTTGTGCACCCACCGATGAACTCCTCAGCGAAACAGGTTGGACACAGCTCACAATCACCGCACAAACAGCACAGACAAACCAGGTCATTACTTCCCCCAGTCGACGTTGTGCTGAGTTTGCTCAGCATTTTGCGCGGGAACATGATTTACCGCTACAGACAGTAAACGCCTTCCAGGAAATGCATTTTGGCGACTGGGTGGGCCTGTCTGCTGCTGAAGTCTGGCAGCAGGATTCTGCTTTATTGAAAAGTCTATGGGAATCACCGCAAGACTTCACAGCTCCAAACGGTGAAGCACTCCTTGAGTTTGCTGAACGGGTTGAACATAGCTGGTATGAATTGCTGGAACAATATCGTGGAAAACGGGTGCTGGTCTTTACACACGGGGGCGTGATGCGTGTATTACTGGCGCTGGCATTGGGAATTCCTTATAAAAGCACCATGGGCTTTGATCTGGGTTATGGCTCAGCCGTACGCATGCGGGTTTATGAGGATGGCGCTGTGAGTGTCTATGGGCTGGGCGTCAGGGATTTATCGTGCGATTCATGATCCATTTCTACCTGGCACTGTCATTCCTTACCCGTATTCCTGTTCCTGATCTTGGTAAACTCGACCCAGTAGACTTCGGACGCTCCGCACTCTATTACCCACTGATCGGTGGAATAATTGGCGTATTACTCTGCCTCCCTATCGTGCTATTTCCACAAGCCTCTCCGGTATTACTCGCAGCTATACTCACCGTATTATCAGCAGTAATCACCGGTGGTTTACATCTGGATGGTGTAGCAGATGGCGCAGATGCCTGGTTAGGAGGCTTGGGTGATGACGAAAAAACTCACCGTATCCTTAAAGACCCGTTGGTAGGTGCAGCAGGAGCGATTGCCATCTGTGCGGTCATGCTACTTAAATTTGCAGCGTTCACGGTGTTACTGGAAAACCAGTTATGGTGGGTTATTCTGTTTGCGCCGGTATTGGGACGCACTTCAGTGTTATTACTCTTTCTGACCACTCCGTATGTACGGCGTGGTGGCTTAGCCAGTGCGGTCACTGATTTTATGCCAGTGACACCGTCATGGCTGATCACGCTGGGCTGGCTGATTCTTGGGTTAGCACTAGCCTGGCAGGGCATCCTTTGCTTTCTACTGGGCTTCTGGTTATTACGCCGCCTGATGATGAAGCGTTTAAACGGCTGTACCGGTGATACAGCAGGCGCAAGTGTTGAGCTGGGTGAAATATTCTGGATGCTGGGTATTGGTCTGACACTATCAGGCTGATTATTTAATCCGCAAGATAATTTACAGCCGTCTCAATTGATCCGTCAGGCTGTAACACCAATTCCCGCCATGCCGGACGAGTATCATCCAACTGCATTTGCTCATTATTGTGTTTTGCCTGAACACAGGTGGCTGGTGTGCCTAATACCCGAATATTCTTTTCTGACGTCACCGGATACTCCAT
>CACVAV010000275.1 GCA_902727945.1 uncultured Thiotrichaceae bacterium
TCATCGGTGAACAGATAACTTGTAGTTCAGCGCAATCAGTGACAATAACAGTAAAGCTGCCACCAGATTATGCGCTGTCGCAATAGCGATGGGTAACGCCAATACGACATTCAGAATCCCTAAGGTAAACTGGCCCACCAATAGCAATAACATAATCTGCGCTGTTTTCCGGGCAAATGCTGCTTTATTGGAAAACGCCAGAAGTAAGCCCAACAAACCCACTACAGACAAAACAACCAATGCCCCCATGCGGTGTGTCATGTGGATGGCTGTGCGAGCGGGGCTTTCCAGAATACCATATTCATAATCCCTTCCCTCCTCCAGATGAACCAGCAGCGAAAAACCCTCTTTAAAGTCAGCCGATGGCCACAAAGAACCGTGGCAGGTCGGGTACATCGGCCCACAGGCAATAGCCGCGTAGTTGGTACTGACCCAACCTCCCAATACAATCTGAATGATAAGCAGCAACAGCGCACCGCCCGCCCAGACCCGCAATCCCTTAAAGCGATTATAGCGACGTACTGACATGGCACCACCCTGAGGGCGTTTAATACGGTTTTTACTGCGCAACAGGAGAATCCAGATCAGCGATAACGTCGTGAAGCCACCAATCAGGTGTGCTGTAACGTAAACCGGACTGAGCTGCTTAGTCACCGTCCACATGCCAAATAACGCCTGCATCACGACGACACACAGTAATACAAAGGGTAACCAAGCTCCCTGCCGTTCGCGTATTTCGCGGGAAAACGATGCGATCAGGAATATCGATAGAATAATGACACCCAAAATTCCCGCCACGTAACGGTGCACCATTTCTGCCCAGGCTTTAGCGGGTTCCAGCGGGCGTTCAAAACCGGTGCCTTCAGTACTTTCCGGCACCGTCAGGTGACCATAACACCCCGGCCAATCCGGACAGCCCAGCCCTGCATCAGCCAAACGGGTATAAGCCCCTAACACAATAACAACCAGTGCAAAGAACAAGGTGAAAATCAGCAGATTGGAATAAAATTTAGACACTATAACTCTCTCAGCAATTCAATAGGGAGCAACATAAGGTAACTTCATGGGCATGACGACTTTCAAAGGTACTTATCGATCGCTGCTTTGATCGATGCTTCATCAATTTCACCCAGATGTGATAGCAAAACATTACCCTTGTTGTCTACCAGATAATGACTGGGCACCACCAGATTATCAGTAAATGCCCGCATGGCAATCCCGTCTATATCCAGCGCCATCGGTAATGTGAAGCCCTCGCGGGTCTGGTAATCCTTAATCACATTCGGCGGATCATAAGGCACAGACACCGCAACAATCTGCACCTTACCTTCATATTGTTGATGCAGTGCTTCCAGATAAGGCATTTCTTTCAGGCACGGCGGGCAATTAATCGACCAAAGATTGACCCAGCTAAGCCCTTCCCCGGGCAAATCGACCTGCGTGCCATTCAATGTTATCAGCTCAAGCGGCTTAATATTATCCGATTGGTTGAATACTGCGAAGCCGATACCGGCAGCAAACAGTATGACCGAAGCAAAAATATTCCACCGTGAAAAGATAGATTGTTTAGCCGCAGACTCAGTTGAGGTCATGTCGTATCCTTTGTGTCAGGTTCTCCCAGCAGGGTTATAAAACAAAACACCGGCTAAATACAAATGGTGTGTTAATTATGCTGACCAAACACGTATCAAAAGTCGCTTTCCGAAACCTGTTATTGATTGCACCCCGTAAATACGACTAGAATGGCCCGATCTTACTTTAGACTCCGTCAGTACCCAGCATCATGCCCAAAGAGTTCATTATCCAACCCAATTGTTCCCTCAGCAAAAAAGACCGCCATGGTTTTTTTTGGCTCATGGGTGTTGTGATGGCCGGCATCACGCTGACATTGGCACTAAAAGGCATGTGGCTGGTGGCACCGTTTATGGGGGCTGATTTACTACTACTGATCTATGCATTCAGGAAAGTCGGCGAACAGTGCCGCATCGTAGAGCGTGTTATTATTGAAAACGATGAACTCATTATTCACCACGAAGAAAAACGTGCCCCACGCAGCTGGTCATTTCCATTGCATTGGGTTAGTGTCGATTTACAAGTTAACCAGTACCCGCAATCCCCGTCCCGCCTGCTAATCGGCTCGCATGGTAACTGGGTAGAGTTGGCCACATTCCTTAATGAGGAGGAGCGCATCAGTCTGGCAGGTGCGATTAAAACAGCGATTATTAAGGCGCGACAACCGGCCTGGGTACATTAAGGAATGAGCATGCAACTAGCGGCAACAATGAATACCACCCTCTTTAAAGCTTATTATGAGTGCTGTAAGCCCAAGGTAGTCTACCTGATATTGTTTACGGCGCTGGTGGGCATGCTGTTATCCACACCCGGCATGATACCGTTGGATACTGCGTTCTGGGGCTTAGTGGGCATAGGCCTGGCAGCAGCAGCGGGTGCGGCTTTAAACCATGCGATCGATCAGACCATTGATCAGCGTATGGACAGGACACGCGCCCGCCCGGTTGCTCAGGGTGTATTAAAACCGCTTAATGTCGTTATATTTGCGCTGACCATGACGGCGCTGTCAGCCCTTATTTTATTTACATTGGTCAATACCTTAACTGCATTATTGACCATGGCGTCCATGATTGGCTATGCCATTATTTACACCGTTTTTCTGAAACACAGTACACCACAAAACATTGTCATTGGCGGGGCCGCAGGTGCTGCACCGCCGGTATTGGGCTGGACAGCTATTACCGGCCAGCTGCACCCCGAGGCTTTACTGCTTTTCCTGATAATTTTCGTCTGGACGCCGCCCCATTTCTGGGCGCTGGCGATTAAGCGCCAGAAAGATTATGCAAAAGCCGGGGTACCGATGCTGCCGGTTACTCATGGCATCCCCTTCACTAAACTGCATATTGTGCTGTACACCATATTACTGGTTATTGTCAGTATTGTTCCCTTCCTGATCTTTATGAGCGGCACACTGTATCTCGTCGGCGCTATTGGCCTGGGCATTGGCTTCGCCTACTATGCGTGGAAGCTTTATAGTGGAGAAGGCGACGAGTATGCAATGAAGACCTTTGGCTACTCAATATTTTACCTGACTGCACTATTTGCGTTCTTTCTGCTTGACCACTACCTAAGAGTGTTCATTCGCCATACTTTTATAGGATAAAACATGCAAAAGCAACGAGAACAACAGGGACAGCAGGATCAACCGGATGAAAAGAAAGTCACAGCCCTGAGTATTTTTGTCAGTGCGCTGGCTGGCCTTCTTGGTGTGCAGAAAAAAGAAAATCTGGAACGCGACTTTCAAAGTGGTAAATTCTGGCATTTTTTTATTGCCGGCGGCATAGTGACATTATTGTTTATGGCGGGCGTTTGGGGTGCCGTCCAACTGCTCCTCAGCACGACAACCACCGGTTAGACAGGCGAAGGCATGAATTCAGAACACAAACAACTATCCAAGCGCCTTAAGCGCATAATCAAAAGCATGAAAAAAGTGCAAAAATCTATTCATGGCTCTGAAGCACCTGCATCCATGCATGAACTGGATGAACTGACTCAACTGGGTGAAGAGTACGCCACTACTGTGCAGCAAATTGCTCAGCTGGAATCACAGCAAAAAACACAAAATAGTTAAAAAACGGTGAGCTGAAAACCAGAACAGTCAGCTTCAACAATGCATTATAAATTTCTAATATTAAAACATCGCCGGATTCTGAAACAGGGCTATTGGTTTGCAGAATATGGCAGGTAAAACTGGTTAAATTTACAGCCTTCAGCACCTTTTTTTATTTGAAATCACTATGGGCATCGGCTAGGATGCATATAACCAAATAATATCAGCTGTTTAAGACAACATTAATCTTCACCTAGTGCCTTAAACAGAAAGAAATCCCGAACTAAATATCATCATAATTATGAGAGGCACCTGAAGAATGAAGAGGAGTTGTATCGCTGGAGGATTGCTCGCTGCATTGCTAACACCGCTGATTGCGCATGCTGACTGGGAAGTTAACATGACACAAGGTGTCACCGACCTGAGCAATGAAATTTACGGACTTCACATGGCTGCATTTTGGGTCTGTGTAGTCATTGGTATCGTTGTATTTGGCGCAATGATTTATTCCATTATCTATCACCGCAAAGACAAAAATCACAAACCAGCCACTTTCCATGAAAGCACCACTGTCGAAATAATATGGACGGTCTTGCCGGTCATTATTCTTATTTCACTGGCTATCCCCGCTGCACAGGCACTGGTGAAAATTGAAGATTCCAGCAATGCTGATATGACGATTAAAGTCACCGGCTATCAGTGGAAATGGCAGTATGAATACGCAGAAGATGATATTAGTTTCTTCAGCAGTCTTGCCGCTTCCAGCCGTGAAGCCAGCGCGCTTGGCTCCGAGATTGATCTGGATACTGTTGATAATTACTTACTGGAAGTAGACAACCCGGTTGTCATTCCTGTTGGCAAAAAAGTTCGCTTCCTGTTCACTTCAAATGACGTTATCCACGCCTGGTGGGTTCCTGATTTGGCTGTGAAGAAAGATGCTATTCCTGGTTACATTAACGATATGTGGGCCAAGGTTAACGTAGCAGGCACTTACCGTGGCCAATGTGCCGAATTATGCGGCAAAGATCACGGGTTCATGCCTATCACCGTTATCGCCAAGGAAGAAGACGAGTACAAAGCGTGGGTAGCAGAACAACAGGCAGCCAAAGCCGCATTAGCAGCATCTGCTGACAAAGTGTGGGAGATGTCTGACCTGATGGCTCAGGGCAAAAAGGTATATGACACGAACTGTGCAGCTTGTCACGGCGCAACAGGTGCCGGTATTCCGGGTGTATTCCCTGCGATGACAGGCAGCCCAATCACTACAGGTGACATAGGCCCTCATATAGACATTATCCTCAACGGCAAGTCAGGTACAGCGATGCAGGCTTTCGGAACACAGCTTAGCGATGCTGATATCGCAGCCGTAGTGACTTATGAGCGTAATGGATTAGGCAACAGTGTGGGCGATATGGCTCAACCCACTGACATTAAAGCCCTGCGCAAATAACCTAAGATAATACCGGAGAAATTATATGAATGCACAAGCAGTGGAGCACGTCGATCACGACGACCACCATCATGGCCCAGCAAAGGGCTGGATGCGCTGGCTAACCACAACGAACCATAAGGATATTGGCTCTCTCTATCTGTGGTTCTCACTTATTATGTTCTTTATCGGTGGCATTATGGCACTGGTAATAAGAGCAGAATTATTTCAACCCGGCCTGCAGCTGGTAGATCCTGGTTTCTTTAACCAGATGACGACCATGCACGCGCTGGTGATGATATTCCTGGCACTAATGCCTGCCTTCGTGGGCTTAGCTAACTGGATGATTCCAATCATGATTGGCGCGCCGGATATGGCATTGCCGCGCATGAATAACTGGAGCTTCTGGATACTGCCCTTCGCCAGCATCATGTTGCTTTCAACTTTATTCGTTGATGGTGGTGCACCTGCTGGTGGCTGGACGATGTATCCGCCACTGGTACTACAGACCGGTGCAGCGTTCCCTATGTTGATCTTTGCTGTTCACCTGCTGGGTATTTCATCCATCATGGGTTCCATTAACATTATTGCTACCATTATGAACATGCGCGCTCCGGGCATGACTTACATGAAGATGCCGCTGTTCGTATGGACATGGTTCATTACAGCTTACTTATTGATTGCGACCATGCCGGTACTGGCAGGTGCAGTGACCATGCTGTTAACTGATAAATACTTCGCAACCAGCTTCTTCAGTGCAGCGGGTGGCGGTGACCCCGTTATGTTCCAGCATATCTTCTGGTTCTTTGGTCACCCTGAAGTATACATTCTGATCCTGCCAGCTTTTGGTATTGTTTCTCAGATCATTCCGACCTTTGCACGTAAGCAGTTGTTTGGTTATAGCTCAATGGTTTATGCCACGGCTTCTATTGCCTTCCTGTCATTCATCGTATGGGCACATCACATGTTTACAGTCGGCCTGCCGGTTTCAGCAGAACTGTTCTTCATGTTTGCCACTATGCTGATTGCAGTACCAACCGGTGTAAAAGTCTTTAACTGGGTATCTACCATGTGGAAAGGCTCGATGACGTTTGAAACGCCCATGCTGTTTTCTATTGGCTTCGTTATCATGTTTACCATCGGTGGCTTCTCTGGCCTGATGCTGGCATTAACGCCGGTTGATTTTCAGTACCATGACACTTATTTCGTAGTAGCTCACTTTCACTATGTATTAGTACCGGGTGCTATCTTCTCAGTCATGGCGGCAGCTTATTACTGGCTACCTAAGTGGACTGGCCATATGTACGACGAGAAACTGGGTAAATTCCATTTTTGGATGTCGACCATTTTCGTGAATATCTTGTTCTTCCCACAACACTTTGTTGGTTTAGCGGGTATGCCACGTCGTATTCCTGACTATGCAGTACAGTTTGCTGACTTCAATGCGATTTCATCAATTGGTGCCTTCGGGTTTGGTTTGAGTCAGTTACTGTTCGCTTATATCATGATCAAAGCAGTACGCAGTGGCAAAAAAGCTACCGATCAGGTATGGGATGGCGCAGAAGGCCTGGAATGGACGCTTAGCTCTCCTCCTCCTTACCATTCGTTCTCAACTCAGCCTATTGTTAAGTAATTGAGTGACAGATCAGAGAAGGCAGCACAAGTCTGCCTTCTCTTTTTACGCTTTAATCCTTGAGGTTGTCATGAAAAGCACTGAAGATAAAAAACGCGGTATTCAACGAACGGTTATATTCCACGCGCTATTGGTCATCGTAGTACTAGCTGCATTCACCTATTCTGTCATTCAACAGGGTGCCGGAGCATAATAATGAGTAATCAAACACAACCTCAGCGTTCAATGCGTTCTTTACTGACCAAACTGTTTCTGGTACCAATCATGATGTTTGGATTCGGCTATCTGATGGTGCCGCTTTATGACATATTTTGTGATGTGACCGGCCTGAATGGAAAAACAGGCGCGATCTCTGAAGCAAAAGCCAGTCAAATGGTAGTTAACACTGAACGGGAAATAAAAATTCAGTTCACCTCAAACATTAATCAAAATGGCTCATGGGAATTTCGTCCGGCACAATCGATTATGACCGTACACCCTGGCAAGCCATATACCACTACGTTTTATGCCCGGAATAAATTGAATGAAGCCGTCACCAGTCAATCGATTCCAAGCGTAACACCCAACAAAGCTGCCGCACACTTCGACAAAATGGAATGTTTTTGTTTTACTGAACAAAAGTTTGCCGCATTAGAAGAGCGTGAAATGCCGGTCACCTTTGTTGTTGGAACAGCCGTTCCGGAAGAAGTCGATACCATCACACTGGCTTACACGCTATTTACGAAAAAATAAACCGACCTATCAGGAAAAAACGAGGCCTTATTTATTTATGACCACCAGCACAGATACTCAACACTATTTTGTACCCGATACTACTATCTGGCCATTTTTGGCCTCCATTGGCCTGACATCTCTAGTATGGGGGTTTATACAGATACTTAATGGCAACAGCGGCAAATTCATGATGATTGCCGGTGCGATGGTATTATTTTTTACCTTCTTTCGCTGGTTTGGCGAAGTAGTCCATGAAAGTGAAAGTAATGCCTACAGCGGCTGGGAAGATAAATCTTTCCGCCTGGGCATGAGCTGGTTTATCTTCTCAGAAGTCATGTTTTTTGCCGCCTTTTTTGGCGTGCTGTTCTATGCCCGTGTATTGTCGGTGCCCTGGTTAGGCGGTGCGGGTGAAGAGTATGATACACACAAATGGTTGTGGGACACTTATCAGGCCACATGGCCGACTAACGGCCCCGGCAATGTCGGTGGTGAATTCGGATTGGTAGCCTGGTCAGGCCTACCCCTAGTCAATACATTACTACTACTGTCTTCGGGCGTTACAGTGACCTGGGCACATCATGCACTGAAACACAATAATCGCCAGCACCTGATCTGGGGCCTGGCTGCTACTGTCGCACTGGGTACTATCTTCCTGATTTGTCAGGGAGTGGAATATGCACATGCTTATGACATCAATCTGACCTTGGGTTCCGGCATTTACGGCTCAACATTCTTTATGCTGACCGGCTTTCACGGCATGCACGTTTTACTGGGTACCATCATGCTGTTCGTCGTTTTATTACGATCGATGCGTGGTCATTTCACCGCTAAGAACCACTTCGCTTTTGAAGCCGCAGCCTGGTACTGGCACTTTGTTGATGTCGTTTGGTTAGGTTTGTTTATTTTTGTCTACATCGTGTAAGCGGAATACCCACTCATCAAACAATGCGCTGCCAGTCAGCGCATTTTTGTGTCTGCTGAACAAATCCTGATCAAATCGTCCTAGCATCAGAAAGGAGGCCGGTTCAGTGTTATCAGGCCGGTCATTTGCCCTACCCCTATCAGGAAGACGATAAACAATGACAACCCGACTCTTACTGCCAGGGTTTTTACCACTGCACTGGAATCACCATCGCTTTTATTCAACTGATACAACGCGGTAAATAGGGTCACTATGACAAACAGCAGTAGAATGACAATAATGAGTTTAAATAACAACATATCGAGTGCTTCCCATGATTAAGATAAAAACAGTCACCCTGGCTGTCGTGTACTGCCTGGGACTCGGTCTTTTAGTTACGCTGGGTACCTGGCAAGTAAGCCGAGGCTTAAATAAAGGTGATGTTTTATCACTTGTTGAACCCAAACTCAAAGAATATCCGGTTTTATCAGCATTGCCGAAAAACCCTGATAACTTAAACTATCAACAGTCCCGTCTGACAGGCCGCTGGGATACATCCCGTTTGTTCTTACTGGAAAACCGTATGAATAAAGGCCAACTCGGCTATGAAGTCATCACCCCCTTCCAATTAGCAAGCGGACAAACCTTGTTAATTAACCGGGGCTGGATCGCCCGGCATGAAGCCGATAATGTCCCCCCTCCTAAAAACATCACTGTCTCCGGGACGCTGTATCTGCCTAAAAAAGGCTATACCATCGGTGATGCTATCCAGTCCGATGAATTAACCAATAACACATGGCCCAAGGTCAGCTTGTACATGGATCTTGAAGCATTTGCCGACGCACTGAAACAACCGTTATCACCACTGTTACTGGTATTAGATGAAAACCATGCTGACAGCCTGACACGTATATGGAAAGCAGTTGTCATTCTTCCTGAGCGTCATTATGCTTACGCGCTGCAATGGTACGGACTGGCTATTGTATATATTATTTTCGGGGTGATCTGGTATCGCCGCACTGACAAACCCAGCAGGATTAAAGACGCATGACAATGGATGCAAACAAAAAGAAACTACTGACTATTTTTGGATTATTTCTGGTGCCGCTGGCCTTAGCAGCCACCTGGTATCTGGTACTTCCCGATAATTACCGCCCCAGTAGCATGACCAATAACGGCAACCTGATTGACCCTATCTATCCGATGCAGGCATTTGAACAACCCACCAAAGATGGTGAAACTTTTACCGGTAAGAATCTGGAAAAAAAATGGACACTGGTTCACTTAATTGCTGGTAACTGCAATGAGGCATGCAGTAAATGGCTTTACAACACCCGCCAGCTGCGTATCGCATTAGCAGAAGATATGGAGCGGGTAAACCGGCTTAGTATTGTTGACAGCTCCGCAGCCGTCACAGCCAACCAGAAAATGTGGGATTCCCACCCCGACATGCAGGTTGTTGTGAGTAACAAAGGTGGCGTGGCTGAACAAATACGCCAGCATACGGCGAAAGAAGCTTACCCTGAAAATTCCGTGTTTCTCATTGACCCGCTGGGCAATCTGATGATGCAATTCCCGCCGGATATTAACCCTAAGCTATTGATGAAAGATCTCGAAAAATTACTAAAGCTCTCACATATCGGGTAAGGTAAAAACAACACCTCAAAACAAAAAGCCTGCAACATGCAGGCTTTTTGTGAAGATAGTTTTTAACGTTTTTAAACGACTAACGCTTCAACCTTCTGCCACCAGATCACGATAAGCATGCCAACTGGCATGTCCCACTACCGGCAAGGTCACCGCAAGACCAATAACACCCAACAAGAAACCAACCACCACCAGAGCCGCGATCATTAACGCCCAGGTAAACAGTGGTGCAGGATTTGTCTTAACCGCCTCAACACTGGTAATCATAGCCGTAACAAAATCTACCCGGCGGTGTGTAACCAATGGCGCTGCGACAACACTGATAGAGAATGCAATGGTGGCGATCACAAGCCCGGTCAGCATGTAAGTCAAGACGAATGGCACAACGTTATGTTGCTTCATCAGGGTATCGAAGAAGTCACCACCCACAATAAAGTTATCAAAGAATAAAGCAACGGTAACCGAAGACACCAGCGCCCAGGCTCCCATCAGAACACCCAGCACCAAAGCAAAGCTAACTAAGCCCAGTGCATTACGCGCCATAAAGGCCCATCCCATCATGGTTCCGGTCAGCATGTCTGGTTTATTACCTTTCTCCAGCTCCATACTCATGTTGTAGAAGCCAACAGCTACCAGAGGGCCGATGATCAGAAAGCCTGCTGCCAATGTTGTCATAAATATCGGATAAGACCAGGCCATAGACATCATGATAACCCCGATAATAACGTAGACAAGTCCCATCAGCGTACTGGGAACCAGCATTTCTTTATAATCTTTAATACCCTTATCCAACCAGCGCATAGGCGCATCCGCATCAACCTCGCGGATTTTAAACTTTAAGGGCTCGGTGCGCTCACCTTTGTTATCCGGTAATAGATCACGTTCACTATCACTAACAACCGTCATATAAGAATTCTCCTTTCAGCTGGTTTACTATTCGTTTGTTCTTGATCCACTTATTCGCTCGTATCACAATGGTTCACCCAAAACCTCTTAACAATACTGAAGGATGTAAAGAAACCACTCTATTTAGCGTGCGAAAGTTTCGCATTTTGATACTACAACGTAGCGATACTTCGTACAAGTCAATAGAATGATGTAGATCAGGTATAAACGAATAAACACAGATAGAGGCATCAAAGCCCAAAACTGTTAACATTCAGACACCAACACCACAGAGCACAAATATGACAACCTGGTTTATCTCCGACCTGCACCTTGAACCTTCCCGCCCGGCCAGCATTCAGCAATTATTTGCCTTCCTGCAACACATTAACGGCGAGGCTGATGCCCTGTATATATTAGGTGACTTGTTTGAGTTCTGGGTCGGCGATGACTACCTCGACACCCCTGAAGGGCAAGCTATCGCCCCGCTGATACAAGCCCTGCGTGCAGTGAGCGATAGTGGCGTGCCAATTTATTTTATGCATGGCAACCGTGATTTCCTGCTAGGTGAACGCTTCGCCACAGAAACCGGCTGTACAATATTACCGGAACAACAGGTAGTTGATCTGTATGGTACCCCGACATTACTGCTGCATGGCGACACCTTGTGCACCGATGATGCAGATTACCAGAAAGCGCGCGCTGTATTCCGCAACCCGAAATGGATTGCACAGGTACTGACCTGGACGATCCCGCAACGCATCCAACGGGCGCAGGAAATGCGTGAGGTCAGTAAAGAAAGCACTCAGCATAAATCCGAAGAAATTATGGACGTTAACCAGCAAAGTGTGGAGCAGGTGATGCGTGATGCGAAGGTGACGCGACTGATCCACGGCCACACCCACCGCCCGGCGATTCATGATTTTCAGCTGGAGGGTGTGGATGTGCAACGCATTGTGTTGGGTGACTGGTATACGCAGGGTAGTTATTTGCGGGTAGATGAAACATCCGGCATCACCCTGCTGACAGAACGTTAATCCGTCACGGGCGCATGACCACCCTGCGTCCGCTGCACCGCTTCCAGCAATACCGGCATCTGTGACAACGCTGGTGCACCGTCCATTAACAACGCAATGGGCAGCACCTCATAAACTTCTTCCGGTGTCGCGCCATATTTAATCGCCGCAACGACATGACGATGAATGTCGGCTTCATTCTGCTTCACCAGCGCAATACCCAAAGCCAGTAGCTCACGCAACGAGCGACTGAGCGCACCTTTACTCAAAGAGAACTCTGTCCATGCCTTATCTAAAGTCTCCTGTAACTGCCCCTGATTGCCGGGTCTGAGTGTCAGATAAAGCACAATCTTACGCAGCTGCGCGAATTCAGCTGAAGTCACTTCCAAGCGTACCGCTTCCTGCTGATGAATATCAATGCAACGGTGACACTGCTTGTGCATCGCAATCCCTAGAGTTAACAACTCCTTACTCTTGCGGCTCAGTGCACCTTTCTTGGTGCTTTCCTGGGACAGCTCACCTATTATTTCCAGGTATTCACCTAAACCGTACTGGTAGGCTTTCTTGAGCGACTGATCGAATGGCATCATAAATCCGGCTACCTTTACTGTGAAAGTCATCGACTTTCATGCTTGAGAATGAAATTTTTAATGTTGCTACACATTATGCGCAAAATGCGGCAGTGCAACAATCATAAACCAGATACCGTTAATCAATCAACTCTGCTTCCGCCACTCCACCGTCCACTTAGTTTCTTCAGTCAGCCCCAGCACCGTACCCAACCGTGGCAGCGTCAGCTTCAACTGCTCATCCAGCTGCCACGGTGCATTAATAATAGCTAAACCGGAACCGTGCATGCCCAGCTCAATCTGCTGCGCTTCCACCTCAAGCTCAGCTACCAGCAAATTATCACATTGCTGAGCCAGTTTTTTCACCATCACCTGGCTATGGTCGCGCTTTTTAGCCAACAAAGGATACCAAATCACATAAGTACCGGTAGCCCAGCGTTTATAAGCCTTCTGCACCGTATCCACTACGTGTGTGTAATCGTCTTTCACTTCATAAGGCGGGTCAATTAATACCAGCCCTCTGCGTGGCGTCGGCGGCATCAGTGCGGGCAAAGCCTCAAAACCATCACGGTGATGGATGCCAATACGCGAATCACCGCGCATATTACCCCGCAGCAGGCCAATCTCATTATTATGCAGCTCCGACAAGATAAGCTTATCCTGAGCGCGTAATAACTGTGCCGCAATATCCGGCGAGCCGGGGTAATACTGTAATTTATCATCCGGATTATGGCTGCGGATGGTTTGGAAATAGGTTTCCAGCAGTGGCCATTTTGATTGCTGACCCCAGATACGCCCTATTCCCCATGCGGACTCGCCGGTTTTGCCTGCCTGTTTGCCACGTAAATCATACAAGCCTGCCCCGGCATGCGTATCCACATACACAAAGGGTTTATCTTTACGTTTAAAACTTTCCAGCATAAAAGTCAGAGCAACGTGTTTTAAAACATCGGCGTGGTTGCCTGCGTGAAAGGCGTGGCGGTAACTGAGCATGGTCGGGGCTGTAAAAGGAGAAAACCTCATCTTAACCTGTTGCATCGATGGGGTATACTGTCTTCAGTCGCGACAGCCTGAACCGCCGCAATCATGAAAATCTTACTTGCACAAGGATGATTTATTATCAGGCCAACATTTTCTGTGCACTCACCTGATTCTCAAGCTCTGCGACCAAGGGTGGTGGTAATTGTAAGCGGGCCGCCAGCATAGCCAGATAGGACTTTTCAGCCGGAGTATCAACATCAATCGCCAGTAGCGAGGCAACATAAATTTCTGCTGCGACTTCCGGACAGCTCGCACTGTTAATAATCACATCCATATCAACAGGCTGTCCCATTTCCTGCACCAATAAAGTCTGAGTTTCGCTATCCAGTCCCAATGATTCAATCTTCTGGAAAATAGCCTGACTTTCCTGCGCATCCAGTCGCCCATCCGCACGCGCCGCAGCGATCATGGCCCGCACCAGTATCAAGCCTAACTCATCCGTTGCAGCCTGATCATTCTTGTCGGATATAAAAGCAGAATCCGCTGGCGGCGCAAATAACGTTGCTAAATTAGTAGCCTGCGCCTGAGTTTGTACCGGCTGCACTGCACTGGCCGAACCCGCAACACGCTGGCTCTCGTTATAGCGCTTGTAGGCGGTATAAGCCAACGCACCTACCGCAGCAACGCCACCCACCTTGAGGGCGGTCGACCCCATCTTTTTGACTGTTTTCTTTTTGACCATTTTGCTGGCAAAGCCGCCTGCCAGCCCACCGGCAAGACCGGTTGCCGCACCACTGCTTAAGAGAGACCCGACCAGTTTATTTATATCGACCATAGCTTTAAGTTCCAATGTTAATTATCGATGAAGGCTATTCAGTGCAGTAAAACTTTTTAGTTCATAGCTTACCAATAATGCAATATGCCAGCGAATTACAATGTAAGACTTTGTGGTCTTATTGACAGTACACCACTCTGTTGCGAAACCCGAATCACGAAATACACCCTTAATCCATTGAGGGAAAACATACAGGCCGTTTCTTTATGTATAATGCGCCCATTTTAACTTGGGTGAATACCATATCATGTTGCTATCTATTACTCTCATTATCATAGGCTTAGCTATTATCGCCTGGAGTTCGGACAAATTTGTCGATGGCGCATCAGCCTTAGCAAAGATAACCGGCATACCACCACTGATCATTGGTATGGTCATCATGGGCTTTGGTACATCCGCACCCGAAATGCTGGTCTCAGCCTCAGCCGCTTTAAACGGCACACCCGGCCTCGCGCTCGGTAATGCAATTGGTTCAAACATCACCAATATCGCTCTGATTCTTGGTGTTACCGCCCTGCTGATTGCAGTCCCGGTACAATCAACCATCGTAAGACGGGAAATTCCCCTGGTATTCCTGGCGGGTGTTTTTTCCTGGTGGTTAATCCGCGATGGCGCTATCACACGTACGGATGGCATTCTGCTGATCATTGCTCTGTTTGCTCTGTTAGGCTGGATGGTTTATGCCGCAAAAACCCAACAGGATCAACCATTTGAAGAAGAAGTCAATGAAGCCACAGAAGAAGATGACCTTACTTACAAACAGGCTGTATTCTGGACATTAGCCGGGCTGGTTCTACTGGTAATCAGCTCCAAAATGCTGGTAGAAGGTGCAACAAACATTGCTCAGTTCTTTGGCGTCAGCGATTTGGTGATCGGCCTGACTATTGTTGCCATTGGTACCAGCCTGCCTGAACTGGCAGCCTCTATTTCCAGTGTACGTAAAGGTGAAGTCAATCTTGCGGTTGGTAATATTATCGGCTCTAACTTGTTCAATAATTTAGCTGTCATGGGCATAGCGGCCATAATAGCGCCCTTCAGTACGCCGGAAGACGTGCTGACGCGGGACTTGCCTATCATGCTGGCCTTGACTGCCCTGATTGTCGTATTCACCTTCACGCCGCCTAAACGGTATATTATTAGTCGCTGGGAAGCAGCGGTCTTGTTAAGTATCTTTGTCGCTTATCAATTACTGCTCTATTTCCAGAGCGTATAAAACGATGCATCAATTTAACAGCAACAATAAAACGATGATTGATTAACCGCACTGAGGCATAAATGAGCCATAGAAAAAAAGACCTGAAGGCGTTGGCACAAGCCGTTATTCAAACTGAAATAACGGCTTTAAGCGTACTACCTGAACGTATTGATGAGCAGTTCGTTGCCGCCTGTGAAACCATCCTTGAATGCAAGGGCAGAGTGATTGTCTCAGGCATGGGCAAGTCCGGCCATATTGGTAACAAGATGGCCGCAACACTGGCCAGCACCGGTACACCCGCCTTCTTTGTCCACCCCGGCGAAGCCAGTCATGGCGACCTCGGTATGATTGTTGATGGTGACGTGGTCATTCTGCTATCAAATTCAGGCAGCACTGATGAGTTGTTATCTATCATGCCGGTATTGCGACGACTGGATGTCAGGATGATTGCGATGACCGGCCACCCGGACTCTGAAATGGCGCGTGCTGCCCATTTTCACATTGACACCTCGGTTGACTGTGAAGCCTGCCCACTTGGGCTGGCACCCACTTCCAGCACCACCGCAGCACTGGTCATGGGAGATGCACTGGCGATTTCATTGCTGGAAGCCCGTGGGTTCACCGCCGAAGATTTTGCCCGCTCACACCCGGGCGGGCGGCTGGGCAAACGCTTACTGGTGCATGTTCAGGACATTATGCACACTGGTGCAGAAATACCGAAGGTCTTACCGCAAGCTGACATTCGTGAAACCATACTGGAAATCACACGACAAGGGCTGGGTATGACAACAGTTGTCGATGAGAATGATCAGTTATTAGGTATTTTCACAGATGGCGATTTACGCCGCTCTTTTGAAAACAGTAATGATATGCGGGGCACTCAGGTAAAAGACCTGATGACCCGGCATTCGATGACTATTTCACCGGAAGCACTGGCGGTCAGTGCGCTTAATGCCATGCAGGACAAATCGATTACCGTACTTCCCGTAGTGCAGGAAGATAAAATTGTCGGTATTATCCATATGCATGACTTATTAAGAGCGGGAATTGTCTAGTGGATTTAATCCGGGAAAAAGCCAGCAAGATTCAACTTGTCATTTTTGATGTGGATGGCGTGCTAACCGATGGCAGCCTGTATTTTGATAATCAGGGCCAGGAATACAAAGCTTTCAATGTCAAAGACGGCCTTGGCATGCGCATGTTAATGGACAGCGGCGTCAAACTGGCCATTATCACCGGACGACAATCAGATCTGGTCACACACCGGGCAAATAATCTAAAAATCCCGCCGGAATTAATTTATCAGGGCTGTGCTGATAAACGCGTTGCCTTTGCTGAACTATGCGCGCAAACCGGCATCAAACCAGAACATATTGCTTATGTGGGTGACGATATGATTGACTTGCCGGTGATGAGTAAAGTTGGTCTGGCCATTGCGGTGGCAGATGCACATTATTCGGTAAAACAGCGTGCTGCCTGGATTACTGAAAAACCGGGCGGTAAAGGTGCTGCACGGGAAGTGTGTGATAGGCTACTGGAAGCACAAGGTAAGTCAGATGCACTATTGGCTGGTTATTTAGCGTGAACAAAAGCCACATCGTACTGGTCTTAGGCCTGTTGGCGGTCATTATGATCAGTAATCTGGAAGATTATATCAGCAGCCCTGAATTCAGTTTCGGCGAAAGAGACAGTGATGCCGTTGACTATTATCTCACCGACTTTAAGCTCAGCGCAATCACCGATGAGGGTAAAATCAGTCACACTCTGTCAGGTGATTATCTGGCTCATTGGCAACAGCGTAAAACCAGCTTTATTATCAGGCCTGAACTGACCAGTAATGATGATAATGCCACGGATGCACAGCGCACTACAAAGGCCGATGCGATCAAACTGAATGCAGAAGAAGCCGTATTAGATCATAGCACCAATACGGCTGAACTCAGCGGTCAGGTTAACCTACTGGTTGATAATGATCAGTCACCACAACTCACATTAAAAACGGCACAGCTACAGTACCAAATCGATAACAAACACATTACCACTACTGAGGCAGTGCGGATTACCACACCTCAGCTTCAATTATCAGGCACCGGACTGGACATCAAACTGGACGAGTCTTATCTGAGGTTAAATACGAATGTCAAATCAACTTATCAAGCCAATTAAGGTTCTGCTGGGCACACTGCTGCTCAGCTTCAGTGCGCAAGCAGCCGCATTGAGCAGCGATGTCGAAAAACCAGTGAGCATCGAAGCTAACTCAGTGGTGTTTAATAAAAATGCAGGCACAGCTGTCTATGCCGGGCGGGTTGAAATTATTCAGGGCACCTTGCGCATTATTGCTGATCGTATTGAAATTAACGCACCCAAGAATGAAGTCCAGACCATTAAGGCCACCGGCAACCCCGTGCAGTTCAAACAAACCATGGATACCGGCAAACAAGCGGTCGGACAGGCCAAACTACTGATGTATTACGTGACCCAGAAGCGCCTGCAACTCAGCGGTAACGCCAGCTTAAAACAAGACAAAGACGCCTTCACCAGTAACATTATCGAATATTCCACTGCTACCGGTGAACTCAAAGCAGGTGGCAATCAGGCTCAGCAAGGTGGTAAACCCGGACGTGTGAAAGCCATTTTCTACCCGACTAATAAGGCACAATAAGCACAGTGGCTATTCTTCGTGCGGAACACCTGCAAAAAAGTTATAAAAAACGTCAAATACTGAAAGACGTTAATCTGGAAGTTAACGGAGCTGAAGTCGTTGGTTTACTGGGGCCGAATGGCGCAGGGAAAACCACCTGTTTCTACATGATTGTCGGGCTGGTCGGGCCGGATGGTGGCAAGATATTTATCGACGATAAAGACATTACTCAGGCACCGATGCACGAGCGGGCAAAGGCAGGGCTGGGTTACCTCGCTCAGGAGGCCAGCGTCTTTCGTAAACTCAGTGTGGCACACAATATTCTGGCGATTCTTGAGTTACGCAAAGACCTTAATCGTCAACAACGACGTGAAAAACTGGAGTCACTGCTGGAAGAATTCCAGATCAGCCACCTGCGTGACAGTTTAGGCATTAGCCTGTCCGGTGGTGAACGTCGCAGACTGGAAATTGCCCGCGCACTGGCCACTGATCCGGCATTTATCCTACTGGATGAACCGTTTGCCGGAGTTGATCCTATTTCGGTGATTGAGATTCAGAAAATTATCCGCCATCTGGTTGAACGTAATATTGGTGTGCTGATTACGGATCACAGTGTGCGGGAGACCCTGGGTATTTGTCACCGTGCTTATATTCTCAGTGAAGGTACGATCCTGACATCCGGCACACCCGAAGATATTCTCAATAATGAGCAAGCGCGAAAAGTCTATTTAGGCGAAAATTTTAGCTTATAGACCGCTTGAAAACTGAACGTCAACTGTATGACATAAAACTCAATACCGCTTGTCTATCAAACAGTTACCTGCCCTTGTTAGCAGAACTTTGTGCGTATAGTATTGTCTTATGACAATAATAACTAACAAGAGGTCTATAACAATGCGTCATGCTATCCGTACTACTTTACTTCTTTCATCCACCGCATTATTCGCGGCGGCATGTACCAATATGCCGATGGAAGGACAGAACACAGCTTATAACACCGGAGGCTACAACACTACACCCGCACCCACCGCTAATGTACCTGAAGCAGGGCCACTGTCTGCAACGGCTCCGGCAGTCAATAATACACCGCTTGTTGCAGCGAATGTACCTGTCGCAACGGCACCACAGAATATACCTGTTGCTACTGTGCCACAAGTGCCGGTACCGGCCGCAACCAATTATAATCCGGTAGCCGCCACCAGCAATAACAATGCTTACGGTACTTATGCCGCAGCACCCGCACAGACTACGCCGACGTACTCAAACCCGCCGGCAAACACAGTAGTCGACTACAGCCAGCCGCAAAACACTGCAAATAACAGCTATACCAATTACGGCACAGGTAATGCCGCTGCACCCACTAATACAGCAGCCGCCAATCCGGCTGTGACAAATTATTACCCGGACAACACTAATTATGACACCTATGCCAATAATAATGCAGGCAATAATGGCGATAGCTATACAAACACAGGGAACACAAGTGCATCCGGCGGTTATAATACTGCCTCAGCCACGGGTAGTTCAGCGATACAGATTTTTGCATCAGGTAGTCAGGCAAAAGCTGAGCAAATTAGCCAGAATATCCGTAGCCAGGGGCTTCCTGCCGTTGTTGATGTAGTCAATGGTTTGTACAAAGTGCGTGTCCCCTACCCTGACGCCGGTGCAGCACGCGCTAACCTGATTCGTGTGCGTCAGGCTTCAGGTGAAGCAGGTGCATTTGTCACCACACGTTAAATACAGGACAACAACATAGAAAACCAGTCTGCTATAACAGGCTGGTTTTTCCGGGTTCCAGTTTTATTATTTTCTGCTTATACAACTGCCCCAAAGCACGCTTAAACTGCGCCTTACTGACCTGAAATTCTTTATAAATCAGCTCTGGTGGCGTTTTATCACTGAATTCCGAACTGCCACCGTTTGCCCGTAAATGCTCAACGATATTAGCGATTAAATCATCAGTGACTAACCTGCTCTTTCCCGGTTCCTGCAAACTCAGGTCAATTTTCATGTCATCACGCACCAGTTTAATATAAGCCTCCACCTTATCACCTACTTTCAACGCCTGAAAAGTTTCATTCTCATACAGTTGCCCCAGATGTGTATGATTAATGACAGCCTTATAACCCAGCTCCGAGCGCCCATAAATCAATAGATCCACTCTTTGGCCCACCGTAAAATAATGCCCCAACTCACTCAAATACTTCGATAACCGCGAAGTGGCAATAATACTTTCAGTACGCTCATCCAGGTGCGTATAGACAACGTACTTTTCTCCCTTTTGCATACGGGCTTCCTGTTCACTCAGCGGCACCAGCAGATCCTTGGGCAAACCCCAGTCCAGAAAAGCACCGGGCCGCGCCGTATCCACCACCTCCAGGCAAGCACATTCGCCGACCTGCACCAACGGTGTTTCTGTTGTGGCAATCAGCCGGTCTTCAGAATCCAGATAGATAAACACTTCCAGCTCATCATCAACCTCACAACCTTCCGGCATATAACGCCGTGGCAATAAAATCTCACCGTACTT
>CACVAV010000276.1 GCA_902727945.1 uncultured Thiotrichaceae bacterium
GAGGTGGTTTATAAACACCTAACAGGTGATAGCCGGCAATTTCTGTGCCTAAGTTTTTGGAAGTCGCATGCGCCTTCATCACCGATACACCCGTATCGTCTGTTTGCTCAGTGGCGGGCGCCGCGCTAATCGATGGATCAGACGGAAACATCATCCAAGTGAGGCGGGCCAGCAAAAAACCACTAATAATTATTAATAGTAGGGTGACATGATCGGGCAGACGGTCGAACACACGATCAAACAATTGTTGTTGCTTAAGTTTTTGCATACAAAAACACCTGAAATCAGCAAGTATCCCCGTAGTATTCCCTATACCAGCGTATGAATTGTTCAATTCCTTCCTTGACGGGTACGGAAGGTCGATAACCAACATCTCTTGTTAATGATTCCACATCAGCAAAAGTGTCAACAACATCACCGGGCTGCAAGGGTAGAAGATTCATCTCAGCTTTTCTACCTAAACTTGTCTCTATTGCTGAAATGTAGTCCAGCAATTCAACGGGTTGTTGATTACCTATATTATAGACGCGCCAGGGAGCAAGACTGGTAGATGGGTCGGGGTTTTCACCGTCCCAACTGTCGTTCCCCGCCGCCGGGTGGTCTAAGGTACAAATAATCCCCGATACTATATCATCAATATAGGTAAAATCACGCTTATGCTTACCGTAGTTATACACATCAATCGGTTTTCCGGCAGAAATAGCCTGTGCAAATTTAATCGGCGACATATCCGGACGCCCCCACGGGCCATAAACAGTGAAAAATCGTAGACCGGTGGTCGGTAAATCATATAAATGTGAATAAGTATGTGCCATCAGCTCATTGGATTTCTTTGAAGCCGCGTACAATGATAAGGGATGATCTACATTGTCGTGCACCGAAAAAGGCATGGAGCGATTAGCGCCATAGACTGAACTGGAAGACGCATAAACCAGATGTTTTATCTTGTTATGACGACAACCTTCCAGAATATGCGCAAAACCAGTGACATTACTGTCGATATAGGCCAACGGGTTATCCAACGAATAACGCACACCGGCCTGAGCTGCGAGATTGATCACCTGATCAAAACCGGACTCTGCAAACAATGTCTCCATCGCAGCACGATCCGCTATGTCCATTTCAATGAAATGAAAAAGATTATCAGCATCCGTATCACGGATTTTGGTCAACCGGTCATGCTTTAATTGCACGGAGTAATAGTCATTCAGATTATCAATACCGGTGACTTCATCACCCCGTTCAATCAGGCGCAATACCGTGTGCATACCGATAAATCCGGCGGCACCTGTCACTAAAACTTTCATCAATCAAGGCCTCTCAACATATTTTTATTTATTCCATGCCGGTTACTCAACAGATTAGACCCAACCCGGTCAATATAATTCCCTACTCTGTTAAGGTAACAGCAAGCTAGCCACTTCCTGATACTTTGCGACTGTTTTTGCGATAATCTCATCCGGTAAATCAGGCCCCGGACTGGTTTTATCCCAATCCAGCGTCTCCAGATAGTCACGCACAAACTGCTTATCAAATGAAGGTGGATTGTGCCCGGGCTGATAGTGATCCAATGGCCAGAAACGTGAGGAATCCGGCGTTAAAATCTCATCAATTAGCACCAGCTCATTATTTTCGTCTACGCCAAATTCAAACTTGGTATCCGCGATAATTATACCACGCTGCAAAGCGTAGGCTGACGCACGCTGATAAAGGGTCAGGCTCACATCCCTTACCTGCTCAGCCAAAGCCGTGCCTATTTGTTGTTTCATTTGTTCAAAACTGATGTTCATATCATGATCACCAAATTCAGCTTTGGTCGACGGTGTAAAAATCGGCTCCGGCAATTTATCAGCCAGTTTTAAACCCGCAGGTAGCTCAATACCACACAGAGACCCACTTTCCTGATAGTCCTTCCAGCCCGAACCAATCAGGTAACCCCGTACAATGGCTTCAACCGGCAACGGCTTCAAACGCCTTACCAACATACTGCGCTGACTGAGCATTTGCTTTTCCGCATCACTCAATGGCAGGTCATCCAGCGTCATTGAACTGAAGTGATTAGGAATCACATCTTCAAGCCGGTCAAACCAAAAACGGGCGACACGGGTCAGCACTTCGCCTTTACCCGGCATCGGCGCTGGCATAATCACATCAAAAGCTGAAAGCCGGTCAGTGGTCACAATCAACATATTTTCAGCATCAATCGCGTATATATCGCGGACTTTGCCACGTGCAATCAATTCGAGTGTTGGTAAATTCGTCTCCATCACCGGAGTCGGTGGTACTTGTATATCGGTAGGCTGAGTCATATCTATTCAGTAGTTAGAAGTAATTCAACGGGGTATACTATCAGATTTTTTATTTCACAAGGGTAGCAAACGGATGCAGCCAACAGTGGGAATCGTGATGGGTAGCAACAGTGACTGGAATGTCATGTCACTGGCTGTAGAGCAACTTGAAAAATTTGGTGTCGCACACGAATACAAGGTTGTTTCCGCACACCGCACACCGGATTTATTATTTGAGTATGCAGAAACTGCGAAAGAACGTGGCTTACAGTGCATTATTGCCGGTGCAGGCGGTGCAGCCCATCTACCGGGCATGCTCGCAGCAAAAACAACCATACCCGTTTTAGGTGTACCGGTACCCTCCCGCTACCTGAAAGGCAAGGACTCACTGTATTCCATTGTACAGATGCCTAAGGGTGTGCCTGTTGCCACCTTCGCTATAGGTGAAGCCGGTGCTGCTAATGCCGCCTTATTTGCCATTGCTATACTGGCCAACCAGGACGATAAACTAGCAAAGCAACTGGCAGAATTCCGCGAGACTCAACGACAAGTTGCCATGAATATGCCTCTTCCCCCAGCAGATCATTAACCCTAAACTGAAAGAGTGTAAGCCTTATGTTATTACCGGGATCAACCATCGGCATGTTAGGTGGTGGCCAGTTAGGCCGTATGTTTACTGTTGCTGCACGTACATTAGGCTACAAAGTGATCGTGTTGGAACCCGACCCGCTGAGTCCGGCAGGGCAATTGGCGGATGAACATCAAATCGCTGCTTACGATGATGCCGGAGCACTCAAAATACTGGGTACCCAATGCCATGTCATCACCACTGAGTTTGAGAATATTCCGGCCAACACGCTGGAACTACTGAAAACCTATTGCCCGGTACGCCCGTCAGCAACAGCGGTAGCAGTCGCTCAGGATCGCATTATTGAAAAAGAATTTATACGCAGTTGTGGCTTAATGCCGGTGCCTTTTGCCGCCATCCGTCAGATCACCGATATTGCTGAGGCAACCGTATCGGTACAGTTCCCGGCCATATTAAAAACAGCACGACTGGGTTATGACGGCAAAGGGCAGGTCACCGTCAACTCACAGGCAGCCGCCGAAGCAGCCTTCAAAAATCTGAATCAGGTCGACTGTGTACTGGAACAGCGTGTTGATCTGGCCTGTGAAATATCAGTTATTCTGGCACGCAATGTGGCAGGCGAAAGCCAGTGTTTTCCTGTGGCCGAAAACATTCATCGTGATGGTATTCTCCATCAGACCATCGCTCCAGCCAGAGTTGATGAAACACTGGCCAACGCTGCTAAAGCCGCTGCGCAACGCCTTGCCGATAAACTGGAATTTGTGGGTGTAATGGCTGTTGAATTCTTTGTGACCCAACAAGGCGAATTGCTCATCAATGAAATGGCACCACGCACCCATAACAGCGGCCACTATACGCTGGATGCCTGCACTACCTCACAGTTTGAGCAGCAGGTGCGCATGGTGTGTGATCTGCCATTTGGTAGCACAGAACAGCACACGCCTGTAGTCATGACCAATCTGCTGGGTGATGTCTGGGGAGACGACCAGCCAAAATGGGACATATTGTTAAGCAGTCCTGACAGTAAGTTACACTTGTACGGCAAACATGAAGCACGTCCGGGCCGTAAGATGGGCCATTTCTGTACGCTGGATCAGGATATAGATCGCGCGATTCAGGCATCAGATGAATTATTTGCAGGATTACAGGGATAAACAGATGAAAAATGATAACAGTTACCTACAGGAAAT
>CACVAV010000277.1 GCA_902727945.1 uncultured Thiotrichaceae bacterium
ATGTCTGAGTCTGAATTATTATCTGTAGTCATCATGTATTATTTGTCTGTATCCTCGATTTCCCAAATCAGATGCTCATCCAGCGTATGTGCTGCAATCATCGTCAACACGACCACCGCTGCGAATGACAGCGTACCGATATTAGTTTCTACCCGCACGACATTACCGAATTGTACTAATGCAGCAAGGATCGCAATCACAAACACATCAACCATCGACCAGCGCCCCACATATTCGGTTGCACGGTATAACAACACCCGATCCCGTTGACGCCAGGAAGATTTTCTTTGAATACTCACCAGTAAAAACCCCAGCGAGAACAATTTAAGTAACGGCACCACAATACTGGCCACAAAAATCAGCAGCGCCAGCGGCCATTGTCCGGCCTCCACCAGGTGCATTGCGCCACTAATAATGGTGTCAGGCTGCCCGCTACCCAGCATATAGACGCTCATCACCGGCATAAGATTGGCCGGAATATACAGAATCGCCGCCGCAATCAATAAAGCCCAGGTTACTTCAATACTATTATTGACACCGGTTTTTAGCTTGACACCACAACGGGGGCAGTAAAGCACATCATATTTACCCGATTGATGTTGTGCATCCGGCTTCTGACTCAGACAGCCGCATACGCGGCAATGAAGGAAATCATGCGGCATACTACGCACGACCTGACCCGTTACTCATCAGCATCATCAGGCTTCAGGCTGTTCCAGACCACAAAAGGGTCTAATATAGCTGTAGCCGCAGCCATGCACACAATCAACGCAGCAAATGACCAGAACGCAGGCCCGAGCACCAGTACCGCCATATCTCCCAGCTTCACCACCGCCACCAATACACCCAGCATAAACACTTCCAGCATACCCCAGGGCTTGAACTGCTGCATCCAACGGTACAAGTGTCTGGCCAGGTGTGTCGATAAATTAAAACGGAGTGTCAGCATCACCCAGAGCAGGGTAAATAATTCAAATAACGGGAAAACAATCAGGTTTAACAACAAAAGCACAGACAGCAACTGAAATCCTTGCTGCCAGAAGGTAATAGTGGCTTTCCAAAGTGTCAGTTCCTGCACCATTCCCTGCGCCTTAAGGCCGAGCAAAGGAAAAAAGTTAGTCAGCACAAACAGAATGATACCGGTCAGCGTTAAGGCAAGCACACTGTCCAGCATACGGAAACGGTTCCGGTACAAGACGCCACCACATCGCAGGCAGATAGCTTCCTGCCCCGCCGGAACTGCCTGATATTGATAAATTTTGCCACACTCGCCACAGGCAATGACTGAGGAGGGTCGATACCTCGAAACCACGCTGACTACCAGCCCAATTGATGCAAAGCACAATTATAGCACCGAAGCAGTGACTGTATCTGAATTACCACAACGATTACGGCCCCAAACAAAACAAGGGGCGCACAATGGCTCCCCCCTGTTTACCGTGAAAGTCACAAACCTTCACGTTTACTTCATCAATAGTAACGTGTTGTCACTGATTTACTTAAAGCGATAACGTACGCCGACTACCAATGACGTATCTGTGCCATCTTCTGCATAGCTAGTCGTGACGCCATTCTCGGTTTCAGTGAGGGTTCTGCTGCTACCATCAATGTTCTGAACAGCTAATGTAGTGGTCAGATCCAAAGTATTGTTCAATTCATAGATCAGTGAGGAAGCCACCGAATTAGTCACAACATCATCACCGTTATCCGTGTTTTTGGTATAGGCTAAGTTCCAGCTATTTTCCCAATCCAGACGATCATCAACTTCATGAGTCAAAGACATGGCATTGTTGAAGTTGTAGCCGTTGTCACCATCATTAATGATCGCGTTAACCGTCGCTTCATTAGAGAATTGCGTCAGGTTACTCAGTGGCTGATGATATTCTGCACCGGCAGTCAATAATGGCTTGTCCTTCAGACCATCAAAGTTAGTACCGACATAACCCAGGCCGGCACGTACTTTCCAGCCATAACGACGCTGAGAAATACGCTCATCAACCAGTACATCACGCGCTTTCAGCGTACCGGCTGTGCTGATATTTGTCTGTAATGTAGCCAGAATATCAGTAATCCACTTCAACTCATAATCTTCATTGAAACCATAACGGCTGCGGTATTCGCTTTCACGTTCAATAATATTAGCCATTTGCTGATAAACAGATTTTGCCGGCGTGTTTCTCAGTACACCCAATTGTACCAGCTCTTCAACAACACGAATGGCCTTAGCCATCGGTGTCACGTTAACAACACGTCCGTAACCGACACCTATACTGGCAGTCGTTTCCAGGTCGTCAAACGCATCATTGGCACGCACAGAAGCGTTACCGAACCAGAAAGCACCGTTGCTACCCGGCGTAAAATAGTTATCAATAGTACCGCTGATAGCCGCAACGTAGTTATCCTGCTTGTTCGCGCCCGCTGTACCCGCACGGCTGATACTTCCGTCAACACTAGCCTTAGTGGTCACGTCACGACTTGGAGAACTGAATACACGATCGTAATCAGCACCAACACTGAAGTCGTATGCGGTCTGGTCATCTTTACGGCCATTGCTGACACTCAAACCACCGGTGAAGTACGCTTCTTCATAAGCACTGGTCGCTTCATCGTAGTCATACAATGTCACTGTTTCAGCCTGCGCAACTGACGTAGCAGACAAAGCACTGAATACAGACAATGCAATTATATTTTTTTTCATTGGAGTAGCTCCTGGATAAACTTAAAGTTGTTGAAATATAAAAAATTCAAATCTGATGCGGATTAGACGCTAGATGTAGTAAAAAAGTCACAAACTATTTTTAGTATTTATCACTTTTTGACTAAACTTCTTATTTTTTGCACAATTATGCTCGAAAAGCACGCTTGGCGTGCGAATATGCCGCATGGTTACAGAACAGAAAATGAACAGCCACTGAGTGTAGTAGCAAAAACACGCATAAACGTTCATTTTGGCAAACTTCTACAGACTGTTAGTATAGTCGACTCTTACCAAGGTAGCGGAAGCCTGAATTTTGGACATTAACGCAACACTGGAATGGCTGAGGATCTATATGACCTGGGTCACCGGTTGGCTGTTTACACCGGATCGCCTGATTCAGTACGGGGTCGTAATCGTCAGCTTTATCATTGCCTTGTACTTCAATAAACACATCCGTGAAAAAATACGCCTGCACCCTGTTGAAGCCCGCCACAAACGGCTTAAAAACTTCTTTTACCGACTTCTGCGGCGCACAATACTACCACTGAGTATACTGCTGTTGTTGGGTCTTGGCATCCTGATACATCAGATACAGGGCGCTGACTTCCAGATACTGACTAAAGCCAGTTATCTGGCCATTGCGTTTCTGCTGATCCGCATGGGTTCAACTTTTATCAGTAATAACACCATTAGCCACACGATTACCGCCATTATCTGGACGATCGCTGCCCTGAGCCTGACCGGTTACCTGCAACTGGTCATTGACTGGCTGGATAGTATCCGCTTTGACACCAGCGAAAACGGCCTGAGTGTTTATGATTTACTCACCTCCACACTTTCCGTGGCTATCTTTGTTTGGGTCGCTTTGTCCATTTCGGAAATGATTGATCGCACTCTGCACAGCAAACTGGACATGAGCCTGTCTGCCCGCGCCTTATTCAGTAAAATTTCCAAATTCATGCTGGTGGGTATCGCTTTCCTGGCAGGACTGCATGCTGTGGGTATCGACCTGACTGCTTTTGCGTTATTTGGTGGTGCAATGGCTGTCGGCATCGGTCTGGGTTTACAGAAAGTATTTTCTAATCTGATCGCCGGTATCATTCTGTTATCCGATGACTCCATTAAACCCGGTGACACCATTGTTTCCGATGGCCGTTACGGCAAGGTCAACCGCCTCAGCGCCCGTTATATCTCAATGATCACCCGCGACGGCACCGAACACCTTATTCCTAATGATGAGCTGATTAATGAGCGCGTAGAAAACTGGTCACATACCAACGACAATGTCCGGCTAAGGTGTCCGGTGGGTATTCATTATGATACAAATCCTCATGAAGCCATCGCCTTGTGTATCGAAGCCGCCAG
>CACVAV010000278.1 GCA_902727945.1 uncultured Thiotrichaceae bacterium
GCAGGTTAAGCTCACGCGATAGATTGACACGGGTCGCGCCGATTTTAGACAAGAATAAAATCTGGCCTTCATTGTGTGTTGTCATCTGAGTGGAAGCGTGGATGTCGAGCGTCGGGAAGTATTTTTTGACTAAATTAAAAATGCCCAAGTCCTGCACAATAATGCCGTCAATACCTGAATTCACCAGCTTATTCAGTAGCTTGATCAACTGCGGCACTTCCTGTTCTAAAATAACCACGTTTAAGGTTAAGAACACTTCACAGTCGTATTTATGCGCTAAACGTACAACACCGATCAGCTCATCGTATGAAATATTAGTCGCACGATTGCGGGCATTGAACGCACTTAAACCGCAATACACCGCGTTAGCACCCGCAATAACAGCGGCTTTAATCGCTTCAACATCACCACCGGGTGCTAATAGCTCAATCTTTCTACTCATCGTAACCACTCACTCATTCAGAATGCTGACGTTGCAGCCTATTTGGAGCTGAAGTTTAGCGGGAAGCCGGGGGTATTGCTACGGGCGGCGACTTGCGTTCATAGCAATACACTATACCCCGAACTTTTGACCGGGCTAAAATGAAAATAATAGTGATTGGCAGTGTAGTCATTTGGACAGTCTGCTTAGAACCGCCTGTGACAAAAGAGGCAAACATTTGTAGTGACAGGTTAAAAGGGGAAATGATGAACACTAAAATCAGAAATATCATCAAAAAAGTGTTGTCAGATAATTGGTACGTGCTGAACAAATATTCGTTTGACTATCAGAACAAGCAAGGTGAGTAGGAACATCAGGAACAGGAAGCTTACGACCGTGGTAATGGTGCGACGGTGCTGCTTTATAACACGACTAAAAAGACGGTGGTATTGACCCGCCAGTTTCGCCTGCCCACCTATGTCGACGGCAACACCGACGGTATGATGATCGAGTCCTGTGCCTTGAACCTTACTTTTATAGAATCTTTTCAGACAGTATCCGGACTTCCTTACCAGCGGCATCAATAACTATGGGTCTGTCCAGTGGAATAGATATGTGCAGCCATGTAGGTGCTTCTCCGGCTGTCTGCGGTAACTTTTTAGCCCTAACGTAGACTTGAGAAATATCGCCATTTTTGTGTAAAATCTTGCGTACTGCGCTCAGTGTGTCGATTTCTCCCTTTCGTAGACTTTCCAATAAGTTAAACGATTCTTGGGTTTCATCCTCCGGTTTAATCATACTGACGTTATTGCCAATAAATTCCCCTGCTGTATAACCGGAGTATTTCTGAAGTGCAGGATTGGTATAGATAAATGTCAAACTTTCTGTAGTAACACTGACCGGGAAGGGAAAGAAACTAAACGTTGCATCCAGTCTGTCTTGTAGAGCATTGATTTTTTCGTTATTGGTAACGTCATCAGAAATATCTTGTAACAAGCCAAATACTCTTTCAACATCACCCTGTTTATTAATATAACTGAATGCCATTGAGAAAAAATGAGAAATTTTGCCTGGTGATAATATCAGTTGGTGGTCAAGTTCAAAGTCTTCTCCACTTTCAATGGTATTTTCAATGCCATCAATAAATTTGCTGCGATCTGTGTCAGGTATCGTTTGATAGAAGTCAATTTTTTTGTTGATTTCAGGCAAGCCAAGTTCGTTATCCTTTTTAAAGATAAATGTTTTGTTATGCAGGTCGTACTCCCAACTCACCAGCTTATTCTTTTTATAAATGGTGTCCAGAATATTCATATCGTGCATAACAGCGTTAATTTCCGGGTCTTCATTAATGATGATAACAATGCCGTCTATGCTTTTATTGGTACCGTAGTAAGGAATAATTCTGTAAATGGCGTAACGTTCTTCTGAGATTTTAACGCGCCCACCCGAAGGTTCGCCACTTCTGAGTGTTTCCTGAAACGATGCTTCGGCCTGATTAAATTTAAATGCCATCTTTAAATCAAGAAACGAGCGGTTAATGTCAACCGGAAGAATGTTGATGTATTTGCTAAAAGGCTGCGTGTAACGTCTGATTCTATAACTTTGGTCAAGGAAAATAGCAGCAATTTCAGTAGATTTCATGAAGTTATCCAGGTCGTTGTTGACGCTGGTTAATTCATTAATTTTCTGCTGATACTCTGAGTTGAGTGTGTGCAGTTCTTCATTGACAGACTGTAACTCTTCGTTAGTGCCCTGTAACTCCTCATTTGAGGCCATTAGTTCTTCATTTGAAGTCTGTAATTGGGCGCTAATCGTTTCTAATTCCCGCTGTGATAAAACCAGTTTGTTACGCGTTGACTGTAGCTCTTTTTCAAGCACCTGCATGCGCTCATTCGTTGCATTTTCAACAGGAATATTGATGACACCCTGCGGGCTAATTTCTTTTTTAGCAGACTCTGAACCAACGATAAAGTTACAGATCATAACCACCGGGAAATCCGGGTGATGATTCTCTAGTGGGGTAACGGTGAGTGTATAAAAACTTTCGCCTTCCGCAATATGCTGGTAGTTAACCGTTTTATTTTCTTCTGATGCTTTTTCTACGGCAGAAGCCAAATAGTTAGCAACTCCTGGTTTAAAAACATCCCGAATGTGGGTGTTTGATTCGCCCGGTTTGAAATCTTTCATCCAGGGGGACAGTGACCCGTAGGACTTAATGATTCCATAGTCAAGATCAAGAATGACTGTAGGTGGTAGCTGTTGGTCAAAAAGCTGCTCAGTCACATGAAGAAGTAATACATTCTTGCTCTGGACTTCATTGATGGGTGATAAGCTGTGCCTTTTGTTTATCTGGCTAATATTTTGATAACGTGCTAATACGGAATTTGTGTGTGTGCTATAAGCTGTGCTGGTTTCATAATGCTCATTTTCATTGGCTACACGTTTGCCGCTTTTTTCATAAATTTTATCTGAATAACTAATGCAGCCCAGATTCTCATAGCCTGTCACCGGGGCTTCAGCTTTACCTAGAAACAGGTAACCACCTTGTCGCAGAGAGAACTCTATTGCCTTAAATGTTTTTTGTTGCCCTATCGGTTGGAAGTAAATCAGCATGTTCCGGCAAACCACCAAATCAATATTGGAGAACGGAGGATCTTTAAGCACATCGTGACGCGCGAATACCACCATATGCCTGATATGTTCACGAATACGGTACATGCCTCCCTCATTAACGCTAAAGTGATTCCTGATATAATAATCAGGCACTTCGGAAATAATACTTTCGGGGTAAAGCCCCTGCATTGCCGTACTGACACTCTTTTCATCTACATCTGTGGAGAATATTTTTATTTTTCGCTTTATCTTAAGTCGCTGGGCCGTCTCATATAGCATAATCGCTAATGAATAAGGTTCTTCGCCGGTTGAGCAACCAATACTCCAGACCCGAATTATGTCATGCGGTTTTCTTTTTGATAACAGCGGCTCAATAACTTTTTCATTGAGCTGGTCATACGAACTCATATCACGAAAAAATTGGGTGACATTAATTAATAAGATTTGTTTGAGTTGCCATAATTCATCTGCGCCTTCATTTTTTAACAGGGCAATGTAATCACTTAACCGGTTAATTTGGTTAAGACCCATACGATGCTCCAGGCGTCTTGAAATGGTGGCAAGTTTATAGAATGAAAAATCGATGCCGGTTTCATCAAGCAGCAGTGAATAAATTTCCTGCATATCATCATCGTGATCCTCAAGCCGGTCAGTCAGTGCCATACCATCGTTTTCAGAAGCTTTCAGGTAGCGTGACAGGGTGGTCGACAGTACATTAGTCTCATCCACTAAATCCGCTACGCCCGTTGCAATGGCATTCATGGGCATGCCATCAAACTGTGCATCATCAGGATCTTGTACTAACACCAGTCCGCCGCTGGCGTAAACAGATTTTATGCCCAGTGTGCCGTCACTACCCGTGCCAGACAGGATAACTGCAATGCTGCGAATTTGGTCATTGGTCGCCATGCTATGGAAAAAGTCATTAATCGGCTGACCGAAACGTTCTATTGCCGTTTTGTCTTTAGTGACTAAAAAGCCACCATCCAACAGAAGGCTCTTACCGGGAGACA
>CACVAV010000279.1 GCA_902727945.1 uncultured Thiotrichaceae bacterium
ATCAGCGACACTACCTGAAAACTGATACCGGGTACGGCACGCGAATAAATAGAGGAAAAGAAGCGCCCTAAGCCAAACGTCTCTTTCCCCGACTTGGTGACAGTGGTGGCATCGCCTGCGATCAGTAGCACTCCTGACGGGTTGGATACAAAGGGCTTGATCAACTGCCAGTTGAGAAATCCCCAATTGACCGGCGTAGTGAAGAAACGCTGAATCGTCCGGTAACTGCCGCCCCGACGAGTCCAACGGCTAATGCCTAACATCGTGATACGACCCTGCATCATCAGCAAAGCTTCGCTGATTAGGGTGAGCTGGCGAAAATGCGCGGTGCTAAGAAAAGGCTGAAGCATGATCAGGAATGTGTTAATTTCGGACATGAGCAGTTGGCTTAAGGGCTGTTTTGTGTGATAGCTACACAGCTTAACAACTGCTCACTTTTCTCTCACATCTATCTGCTAATTGGCGAAGGTATTGTCCTTTCCTTCGCTAAAAAAATAACACTTATACACCTTCTGCTCCTCGTCATTGTTTTTCCTGTACTCATGCGTATTTTCTGGGGATTTGCTGACCCTCTTCTAGCAAATATTTCGCCAAGAATACCCGATTACGGGAGCATTAAAGAAATCCCAGACATTTATATCGGAAAATGGAATGGATGGCGCGGCAATGCAGTAGTCAAACAGACAACAATAACTACCAAAGAAGATGGCGAATCAACCAAATGCAGAGTTAAGTCAAAAGAACGAGAGTATGGCTATAATAATTCTTGGTACAGATACGGAAGATTCCACGACTGGATAGCTTTCTACCTATATTACTTCCCTCCATCTTTATTTGGATCAGAAAGAATTATAGTAAAATGAAAATAACTTGGCTTTTATTGGATTCCGGGTAGCTGATGCTCGTTCGTCTAAAAAACCAGCAATCCACCCGAAATAATCGCAAGCTTTGGTGCATGTTAAAATTCCATGATCTGTTAGATAACGCGAAATGTTACGAACAATTACGCGGGTTACGCTGGCCGGAAGGTATTTGTTGTCCACGCTGCGGCAGTGATCATGTCACTCGTCAGGGGCGTGATGAAACGGAGCGCGACAAACAACGCTATTATTGCAAAGGCTGTCAGCGGCGCTTCGGTGATCTGAGTCTGTCTGTTTTTTCAGGCCACCATCAGCCGTTGAAAATTTGGATGCATTGCCTTTACCTGTTGTCGTTGAATCTGTCGAACCGGCAAATTGCACACGAGCCGGACTTAAACGAAAGTGACATTTATGCCATGGCCCAACAGCTGCGTGAAGCCGTGGTTGAAAAAAAGCCGGTGGTCACGCTGACAGGCGAAGTGGAATGTGACGAAGTGTATGTGGTGGCCGGTCATAAAGGTCGGCCCGATGCAGTAAAAAAAAGCCCGGCGCGGACGGCGTAACCGCTTACGGGGTGCCCGTGGCAGAGGCACGCCGGCTAAAGAAAAGCCGCCGGTTTCCGGCATGATCCAGCGGGGTGGAGCCGTCGTTATTCGCCTGTTGGACCATGTACAGCAGAAAACCATTAAACCCTTAATCACCGGTTCAATCGCTAAGGGGACACAGATTTTTACCGATGAGTATGCAATTTACGACCGTCTTCCGCAATGGGGCTATCCGAGAAAATCGGTTTGTCATAGCAAAGGCGAATATGCCCGTGATGAAGATGGTGATGGATTTTGTGAAGTGCATGTCAATACGATGGAAGGTTTCTGGTCGCTATGACGATCATGGTTGCGACCTCATCGCGGAATTTCTCAGGAAAAATTACCGGTGTATCCCGGGTTCTTTGAATGTCTGCATAATATCAGGCAGCGAGGAAAAGCTGCCCTGCCGGGACTACTTGAGTTACTGTTGAGGTAGCTACCCGGAATCCAATAAGAGCCTTCCGAAAAACCCTATCGATCCCTTCTTTACTGCAAAGGGTACGTGGGCTATTTGGCAACCTGCCAGAGGCGACCAACTTAAAGCGGGACAATTCCTAACCCTATAGCTCGAAATTGCACAAAATTGAAGCGCTGCCAGCCGGGCGTCAGCTATGCTGAGTTGATGACAAAAAAACCTCTGTTACCCAGAGCATCCGGGCTGGCAGCCAAGCCATTATCACCGCAATTTGTACTGTTGACTACCAGAGTGTTCGCCAACTCGCAAAACAGTGCCATCGGAGTAAAAGTTCGGTTCACCGTCATCTGCAAGCTTATAAACGGCGAAACTAGTATCCCGAATCGTATTTTTGGGAGACAGAGGAAGGGGATGTATTTCTCCGGCGTTTGTGCTGTGCCAGCCTCTATCTGTTCGGCCTGAAGCAGCAGGTAGGGGCCGACCAGTTGAGTGAATATTTCCGGCTTCCCCGTATCGATACCCATGTTGGGGTGTCGGCCAGCGCTCTCCGTCAGTGGATACGTGAGCTGGAACAACAGCTGGCTGAATTTCAACAGACACAGGAAGCCTCTGCCCACCGCCCGGAACCTGCACGTACGGTCGCCATGGATGAAACATTCTTTAGTCAGATGATGGTGCTGGTAATGATGGACTTGCCCTCCGGGTATATTACAAAATTATAACCACGTCCTGAGGGCGTGGGTAGGTTCGTAGGCTCTAGCCTGTCGAATAGTTAAGTACTGCTCATGTAGCCTAATAAGTGTTGTCGCCACAACCTTTATTAGGAGCAAGAACATGAGCAGATTTAATAAACTATCACACGTTATTTGGCACTGTCAGTATCACATTGTGTGGGTGCCGAAATATCGGTATCGTATCCTGACAAACGGGGTCGGGTATGAAGTATCAAAAACCATCCGGATTCACACGGAACGATTAGGTTGTGAACTGGTGGAGTTGAACGTCCAGGCCGACCATGTCCATTTATTGGTGAAGGTTCCGCCCAAGCTATCGATCTCAAAATTGATGGGTACTGTAAAAGGTCGCAGTGCTTTACAGGTTTTCAGGCAGTTTCCTTATTTGAAGCACAAGCCTTATTGGGGCAATCATTTTTGGGCGAAAGGCTACTGTGTTGATACAGTGGGTGTTGATGCCGAAATGATACGCAAGTATGTAAAATATCAAGAGGATCAGGAAAAGCAGTTTGATCTGAACCTCGATTAACCCACTTTGATACGGCGGCAATAGTCTGGCTAACCTTCTAAGAGGGTTAGCCGCAAAACACCCTTATAGGGTGAAATCAAAACCACGTTCTTAGAACGTGGATGTTTTTTGATAAGGCAAACCGATGCCAGGCTTCACGCAATCTGTCCGATCGATAAGACCTGGCACGAAAAAAAATGGAGCAGCCTATCGTACCCTTTGCGCCCCGCCAGCCAGTAGCGGCACATCGAAGTCACTCCGCGCATTTCTGTTGCACCCAGAAAGCTAATAATGACTGAACAGAACAACAGCCAGCTACGTTCACGAGAAAATTCACTTCTAAAAAACTGAAGGGCATGGTATAGATCAGTCAGCATGGAATTCCTTGGGGTAAGTGATTGAGGAATCTTTACTCTAAGGGATTTCATGCGACTCAGCGAGTGCTTTCAATCTGCCAAGAGGCGAATGAGAACTTCCGACTGTCGAGGAATTAATTGAGGTGCCGGATGGTGGTGGGATTTTAAGTTATACACACACCCATCAACTGTTGGATATCATCAGTAGCTCCCAAAGTTATTCGCGGGAAAGTCGTTAGCAAAGGCCCGAAGCTGAAGTAACATAATAAGTGCAACAGACAAAAATTTGCGAAATGAGTCAGCCGAGGATACCGTCTTAGCTCTCACACAAAACAGGTCTGTTATGAACAAACATTACCACCAGCTGACTCTGGAACAACGATACCAAATTTGGTCGCTACGTGACACCGGAAAAACACAACAAGCGATTGCAGACATCATTGAAGTCCACAAAAGTACGATCTGCCGGGAATTGAAACGGAACAGCACCGGGTCAGGCTATCGCCCGAAAGCGGCTGAAAAATTGAGTAAATCTCGCCAATGTAACGCTCACAAAGCCAGTAAGC
>CACVAV010000280.1 GCA_902727945.1 uncultured Thiotrichaceae bacterium
CGCTCCAGCTGTGTCTGATAATCCCATTCCGAATAATGCACTGGTGACGCTATCGGTGCTTTGCCTTCTTTCTCATTCAAAGAAGTACCGTCATCATGGAAAAACTCAGTTTTTAACACCCAGATTTCCTGCGCATCATCCGACGCTTCCTGAACATCAAGGTTATTTAACATCTCCATGACACTGACGTATTTTCTGACCTGCTTCACCTGCCCCGGCAGTAAATCGCTATAATCTTCATCTTCCGGGTTCTGCCACAAATAACGGTTGTCATCCCGGTAGCCATTGGACATACGATCCTGATTCGGGTTAAAACTTAAGCCCTGCGCTGTAAATTTCTCTGCCAGCTTCAACCCCAATTCAATGGCGAAACGCTCGTCTTCTAAACGATCAGCAGCAGCAAAGAATAACTGCCTTGCCATTGCAACCAACGGGTCATCACAAATAAAATGCTGATCCGCAAGACCACGGGCAATCTTGTCGAGCAAAATACCGGTGTCTGAGTTTGTAGCTGAATTCTCAGTGCCAATGCTTAATAAACTGATCCACAGTGGCTGTAGTCCGGGAAATTCATCCACCGCTATTTTTTCAATACGCGCATCTTCAAACAGCCCGATCATGACTTTTTGTAATGCCGAAAATGCGGGTGGGTCATCAGAATCACTATCAGTATACTGGCCAAGATAAACTGAATGTTTGATATGCGAAGCACAATGCGCAGCAGCAGCACGGTATATTTCCAGGCCACTAATGAGAATATCATCAGCACCATGGTTAGCCTCTTGTTTTATATCGTCAAATGCATCAGGCAAATGCACAAAGCTTTGTTCAATAAAAGGCCGGTAACCTTCACGGGTTTCAAAATCACCCGAAGTAGGCCGCAGGAAAAAGTCCTGCCCCCATAGTGCACGCAGATACATAATCAACCGGCGTTGTACATCAACAAAAAGCACACCACGCTGCTCTTTTTTCATTAAGGCATGAGACTCATCGCTTTCCAGACCAAAATAAGTCACCTGTGCTGCAAAATCATTACGGTAAGCCGAAGCACCCCATGTCGCCCAGCGTCTTAGTCCGCCGAGGGTTAAATAAGCCAACAGCGTATCGATATTGGATAACATAGGCCGTAGCGCCCGGGGTGCCTGAGCCAACAGGTTGTTTAAAAGATTCAGGTAGCCCTTAAATAAACCGGATTCATTGAGCCGTTGTGCGACTACAGGTGAGCTTGAAAATAATAAAACCAATACCTCGGCACTGGTTCTCGAATACATTTTTATCGCGGATGAGAGTAATTCACTGACTGCATCTTCACCAATTTCACGCGCCACCACCGGTGCACTCTCCAGAAAAGAAAATACCAGATCCTCACCCCGCCCTAATGAACTGAGTGCAGAAGCACCTTTCAGATAATGATCCAAACCACGGGGGGAGAATACCCGCGCCGCATCCTGCCAATTAGCTTCCAACACATCATGGGCATTCTCACTGAGTGAATCTAACTCTTCTTTATAATCACTTAACTGAATGGCCATTTCATATCCTATTTAAGGGCTGCGGTTGACGTTTCCACTGGCATAAAAGCCTGAAGATCAGTCCGGCCAGATGCGATCCGGATGCAGGGGGTAACCGCTTCGGTCATTCAAATCAGGCACACCCTGATCAAGCTCTGATGCCAGATTAACCATCAATTGCTTTTGCGATGTTTCAGGTTTTGCTTTATTGGCTTTAGTTACCGCTCTGGTTCTAGCCGGAGCTGCTTTTGGCTTAGGCTTAGCCTTCGTGGCAGAGGATGCGGTTTTAGCGGCCACTTTGGGTTTTGCAGCGGCAGATTTTGGTTTAGTCTTTGCTGCTGTTGATGCGGTTTTCGGCGCAGCCCTGCTGCGGGTAGTTGCAGGCTTACTGGCAGTCCGCCTGGTTGCGGAAGCTATGGGCTTGTCTGTGGTCGCCTTAGCTGCCGCTTTTTCAATCGTATCCTGCGTCGTTTCACTACTGTCAGACGCTGTTTCTGTAGTCTTTTTCATAACACCTGGAGTCCCGGAATCTTAATCAGAAATTATTAAGTCGCAGACTTTTATGCTTGCTTGCGAGGAGGAATTTTTCATATTCATGAGCGCCAATTGCGATTTCAGCTAGCGGATTTACTGTATTCAGCGCCCAGCTTATCCGTCGCTAAGGCAAAACCGAATTCCTTCTCACCCAGCGCTTTTTCATCAGTAAAAATAGTCACTGTCGCCTGCACTCTGTTGAAAGTCATGTTGGGAAAATAGTCCGTTTGCTCCGATAAATCAGCGAGTGCATTGACGAACAGGCGTGTCTCATCGTAAGACTCAAACTCATACCGTTTAGTCATCACCGGTGGTTCGTTATTAATCCTCCAACCTGTCAAATCACTTGCATCAGTCATATCAATCTCCTTTAGAGTTTCTGCCGGTTTTGGACATGAGCTTTACCGCCCGGGGAATGAAACGGGAGTCCGGGTTACACAGACTCCCGTCTTAAGGTGATACCAGAAAACGCTAAGGTGATCAGGCGTCGATAGAAGTCGGGAGAATACTCTCAACCTCAGAATGGACACGGGCGATAATGTGTGCAGCAACAATACCGTCGCCTACACGTTCACACGCATCCGCACCGGCACGAACAGCAGCATTAACTGCTCCGGTTTCCCCACGTACCAGCACAGTGACATAGCCGCCACCAACGAATTGGCGACCGATCAGTTTAACTTCTGCTGCCTTAGTCATCGCGTCAGCAGCTTCAATCGCCGGCACTAAACCACGGGTTTCGATCATTCCCAATGCAATACCTGTTACGCTTGCCATTGTTGTATCTCCTTAAAGTATTTAATTAGAGTTAATCAGATTCAATTAACTAACCGTTGCCTGTTCTGCAATTTCACCGGTTGGCAAAATCGACTCAACTTCTGAATGCACACGGGCAATAATGTGAGCAGCCACAATACCGTCACCAACACGTTCGCACGCATCCGCACCGGCACGCACTGCTGCATTTACTGCGCCCGTCTCACCACGCACCAGCACTGTCACATAACCACCGCCCACAAATTGACGGCCAATCAGCTTCACTTCTGCCGCCTTCGTCATGGCATCCGCAGCTTCTATTGCAGGTACTAACCCGCGTGTTTCGATCATTCCCAAGGCAATACCGCGTACTTCTGCCATTGTCTTTCTCCTGTTAATTTATTACGTTTAAACAAAGTTTCCCCGGATGCTGTTCTCTGGCCACCGATGAAAATACTCTTAACTGTCCTGATCCCAATGATCAATAATTCCGAGAATGGTGAGATCGGTATAGATCTCAAAGTCTCCTGTCCCATAACGTGCTGCTGAGCCGCCAGCGGTAAATACCCATTTACCCACAGGTGCTCCGACCGGATCGCAGGCTACGCTGAGCTTGCCATTAAAGTCAGACAGCACACGAAGCGACACCTGCTTAAGTCCCGGTACGCGTCGGCTAGTGACTAATTCACCCACCACCTGCTGAATTTCCATCTCAGGACGCTGCCGGAGGCGCATCCGGATCCCAGTGATCAATAATGCCAACGATAGTCAGATCAGAAGGGAAAGACTTACTGCCCGCCGCTTCTCTGGCCGCCGAGGAACTGACACAAATCACCCAGTCACCCGCTATGCAACCAATGGCATCAACAGCCACCAGAGGGGTTGCACCTTCCTTGTCGCGCACCACCAACAAGGGCTTATGTCCCAGTTCAGCCTGACGGTTAGTAGAAACCAGGGTTTTTTCAACCCGCATAATTCTCATAAACCGTCCTCCACTGTCTCAATCAAACTGCCCGTCGGCCTGTCCTGAACCGAAATATGGCAGTACAGCATGTCGTCTTTATCCAGCCCGGCATAACGTTTGCGGATGGCTGCTTCCACTCTTCTGGCCTTAACGATGACACGGTCACGGGAACCAGGCACCCTGGCATCGTAGCGGTAGTGAATAGCCACCGGAATGGGTAATCCCCGTGCGATATTCAG
>CACVAV010000281.1 GCA_902727945.1 uncultured Thiotrichaceae bacterium
GACTTATTAATCGACAGCCCGTACACCCGCACTACCCCACCCGGCTCACCGGTCGCAGGCGGCTTCCTGAAAATCACCAACAACGGTAAGGAAACCGACACCCTTATCGGTGGCTCCGTTGATTTCTCTGAAGCCGTTGAAGTCCATGAAATGCCCATGGTGGATGGTGTGATGCAGATGCGCCAACTGGAAGACGGTCTGGACATCCCACCGGGTGAAACCGTTGAACTGAAGCCAGGCGGTTATCACATTATGTTTATCAAGCTGAAAGAACAGATGATTGAAGGCGAGAAACATAAAGCCACGCTGACGTTCAAAAATGCCGGTGATATTGAGGTTGAGTTTGTGGTTAAGGACATTAGTCAGACCATGGGCAAAGGTATGAAGCACGGCATGAAACATGACGGGCAACCAGGGCAAATGAACCACACAAAGCAACTCAGTGAAATGCCGGATCTGATGCGCGTGGTCATGATGCACAGTGACAAGCTGAATCTATCCGATGAGCAGCAGGCTGAACTGAAAAAGTGGCGTGAAAGCAGTAACGACAAGGTTCAGGGAATGGCTAAAGCTGTAGAAGCAGCCAATGAAGAACTGCTGAATCTGGCACTGGGCGATGCAGATAAAGCGGCACTTGAGGCTCAGTACGAAACAATTGCCGCACAACGCAAAGCCATTGTTGATGCCAAGATTGCCTGTCGCGCTAATATGCAACGTGTTCTGAATGCCGGTCAATACCAGACATTGCAGTCGCTGTATAAAGAAAACTTTGTCATGGCGGGCAAGTAACACCCGGTTAGTAGCTTCGTGACACTAATTCACACTGATCTGCTGAGATAATCGGCAGATTAGTGCAAGAATTGGTAATATCTCACAGACCAGCCTATAGATTATAAATACAATAACGATCAAAGCCATCTGTTGAGGGACAAATCCATGAGCCAAATTCCTACCCGCCGTACTGAATTTCTACAGCGTTATGCCACTATAGAGCTGGACTTATCCAATGGTCAGGTTATCCAACAACTAAGCCAAGCGGGTTTAAGCCGGACTGATTTGCGGGAGCTAACCAGTAAAGATGGGCACAGGTTGGTAATGATCAGCGGTAAGCTGCGTGAAGTCGCCAACACCAGCCGCAATAACCGTATTAATGCTGAAGAGGCCTTTTTCTTTTTTGAAGAGAAAGACAAAAACGGCACCTGGGATTCAGTTGATCCGGACAATACTAATAACCCGAACCAGATGGAATTAGTCAAGCGTATTCGTATTCTGGGCGAGGCGTTTGAACAGCAATTGGCAGGTAACAGTTCATCTACGCCCAATAACAACATGGGTAACAATACTTCCGGTTCCGGCACTACTGCGGCCGATGGCTCTATCCGTGTCCCCAAACTGGCGGATCTGACACTGGACGCTGCCAACCAATTTTTTGCGCAACACCCCGGTCAATGTTATGACCGCCCGCTCCCTGCTACGCAATATACAGTGAAAGCTAATGCCGCCAAGGCATTGTGGGACGACGATAGCCTGCAAAATAACCGCGACCTACTCACCAAACTGATTCAGGTCGGCGATAACTGGGAGGAAGTGCCGACACATATCCGTCAGGACAGTGATATACGACCGATTGCTTACCAGAATTCATGGCAGAGTAAACAACGTGATTTACTGCGTTATATGCTACCGGGCGAATGGTTTATCGGCTCATCACACCACAACCCCGGAAACCGCCAGATTACCCGCCAGGTGATGCAGGATGAGGAAAAAGGGCTGGAAATGCTCAAATTCAGCATCACACATATCCGCAATTATATTGGTATTCGTGACACGCGTGGCAAACCAGGCATGGTCGGCACTGATAGCCCACGTAGTTATGCCAATAAAAACAGCGCCGGACACGTGAACCCGAAAAACTACCCTGCTCTCATCTGGCGGGTACGTTTTTTGGAAGGTATTACGCCAGCAGAACAACGAGCCTATATTAATAATATCCGCACCTGGTCAATGCTGATGCACAAGGTCACTAAGTTTCCACCGGACTATAACGGTACTGATAATCTGATGACCAATACCATGGATAAGGTGGTCGGGTTTGGTGCGGATGTGCTGGATGCTTTATCCGGCAGCCGCAGCAGCCTGAATAAACTGCACCAGAAATCAGCACAGGTTTACTGCTCTGAATCAGGTATGCATCTGGCGCTGAACCTTGGCCTCAACGCCCCCTTGAATAAGCAAACGGTTAGCCAACTCTTTGGCGCATCAACATGGCCAAAGGTCTTATCGATGGTAAATGAGGGCCGTAATTTCTGGAAGAACGGTAAACACCTGGATTATTACGGTTCAGGCAGTGATGGCTACGTACAAAACTCAGAACAGAACCGCATGGTCGATATGGAAGAAGCACCGGACTGGTTAAAACCACTGAAAGAACGCATGTCCTCACGCCCCCTGAGCGCAGGCGGGTTAGTTTTCCGGCCATGGGACAGCGCAGATATGATCGAACATTTCATTAAAACCGCTGTACCCCGCAAAGGTCGCGAAACCTGGGCAGTGAGCAATACACAAGCAGAGTTACTAGGCTGGGCTAAACCTGGAATATTTCATTCACTGGGCTTTGGCCACAACAACCCGCCACCGCCGCCCTTGGTGATGTTATTCGACACCATCATCAGCAAGGTGCGCCAAACTTACGACTCCTACGATGCATTCCGTGCCGCTATTCAACCGGAACTGATGGCTGCACAACAGATTGTTGCACCTAAATCCGGCGGCGAAGGTGCATTTGTGCCACCCCACATGGTGACCAGTATTGAGGGTGATGCCGATGAATTAATTGCACTGGAACCGGTGGGACAGCTATTCCATATCGATACACTGCAAAAAACTTAGACATTACCGGTAAAAAGTGCTTGCCATGGCACGGTTAAGATATGTTCACTACCTGCTTTACTTTATAATGCCCGTAATACACTAGAGTAGGGGTTTACACAGGTTGACCAGCATGTCGAACGAACATCACTCACCAGCATCCATGAATACAGCCAATCAGGAACCGCGCTTAATTGATTCGCGCTTTGCGTTGCGCCATCTTTTAACCAAGACAGCATTGGCTGATATTTACTGGGCAAATGACCTGCATAATGCAACAGAAACCAGCCCTGAGAAAAATGTACTGATCCTGTTGGTCACCCCTGCTTTAGTCCATCAGCAGGGTTTTGACGATGCATGGCAGCAAACACTCAGTCGCCCGCCCCCCCCCTCGACAGCTTACCCACACATTATTGCCTATGGCGAAAACAGTGGTGAATACTGGCTGGCGCTGAATAATATTGATGGCGAGCTGCTCAGTGAGCGCATCAAAGCATTGGATGAACGTGGACTACCGCCGGATGGCGCTTTGGATATGCTGGAAAATATCAGCCATGTGCTCTCCGGTATTCAGGCAGGGCCATTCGGTTACCTGGAACCCGGTGCCATCCAACAAACGCCCACAGGTTATATTATCCTCAATGCGCCACTGGTTAAGGTACAACAACAACTCACCACCTCCAGCCGGGCAGCTACCAATAAGCTTGCACTACATTCAGGTTATATAAGTCCTTCTGTTGCTGTCGGTGATACACCGGTCACTGAAGATGACACCTTCTCTTCTGCCGCTTTGTTATACGCATTGTTGGCCGGAGCAGCCCCCTATGGTGAGCGCAGCACACTGACTTCGGTCACTCAGGAATACAGACCGGCTCCGCTGAAAAAGCTATCAAAAAGTAGCTGGGAAGTATTAAGTTCAGCGCTGGCTTTCCAACGTAAACCACGGGCAGAGAACCCGGACAAATTACTCACCGCACTGCGCAAGGCAAATAAACGCAACATTCTGTTCCCGGTCACTGTGGCAGCGGCACTGGGGGTGATGGCCTTTGCTATGTATCA
>CACVAV010000282.1 GCA_902727945.1 uncultured Thiotrichaceae bacterium
AGTTCAGGGTGGCTGGAAAGACGTCCTTCTAAGCTACGGAAATTAGTGTTCGACATTCGGGGAACTCAAAGTGGAGGTCAGTTAAGTATGCCAGTTTTTGGCCTTTGCATCACTTTGAGTCACACCCCTGGCACCTTAGTCAGCCCCAGCCCATGTAAATTTAAGACACCTGCTTGCTCATCAAATTCTTGTTGAATAATTTGCTCAGCTCGTGCTTCTGGGGATAACAACATAACAGCTCCAGGTTCATGTAAGAGTGGGCGATTAGAAATCACTCAAAAAGCAGCTTGATTAGCCCCTTTTTTGTGGAATGCTACGTTTTAAGCCCCCGCTCAGTTTTCTGATTTCACACTGACTTCACATTCACCCCAACATCGTGACGACATACAAAGCTTCCCGCCGCTATAAGTCACAAACCAGACATAGCCGAAACGTGAATTGTCATTTTTATCGATGGCAGTCAAAGGGGCATCATCACGCCCCCACCTATCGGAAAACCTTCCGTTTCATCTGCTGAACCCGTGGATTGAAAGCTTAACCCGTTAAAATCAGCGCATTATGGTTAATAACAATGACTCCAAACACACACTGCTACGGCTGATTATTGAGCAAGGCATACTGCACGATAGCGAAGCACACCCCTTGGTCGCCCGTGACAATAAAACCCGCTTACAGTGGGTGATGAACTTTCTGGGTATCTCGCTCAATCATGATGCGATGCGCCTGGCTGCACAGGAAACACTCAAATTACTGGCGCATTTCAAAGGGCGGCAATTAGCCACGATTGGCACGGCAGCGGTACCTCTGCTCAGCGCCTGCATCATGGAGTCAGGCGGCAAATATTCCGGCCTGATGGTACGCAGTAAACGTAAAGCCTATGGTACAGCCAGCCTGATTGACGGACGCATTAACCAAAACGAATCTGTCATTATCGTCGATGACTCCATTGGCTCCGGCACCAATATGCTCGACTGTATCGACAAGCTGGAAGCCGCCGGTTTACACATTGAAGGTTGTGTTTGTCTGGTGCGCTTTGGTTATGACAGTGGTTACGCCGCCTTAACCGAACGGGGCTATCGGGTGTCATTCCTGTTTGATCAGGGGCGGGATATTTCATCCCTACACGCCAATGACTGGCGGCAGGCTGACTACCCGATCATGGATAGCTTCAAGCAGATCGTTTGGGATGAACAAGCTTTACCTGACTACCTATCACCTTTTCAGGCTATCCGCCGCAGCATGGCACACTTCTGGAGCACTGGCCGTTTATTAAAACCACCCGCCACATTCAATCAGACACTGGATACGCAGGGCGGCCTCTGGCTCAGTTTGCGCGCACAGGATCACCTTTATACCTCACAGGGACGGCATGGCTTCTGGCAGCTACCGGACTGTAAACCTATCAGCGCACCGCTAGCGGTGAGCTATGTCAGCTGGTTATTTGCACGCCACTTGCAGAACGACCCACACCGTGAACAGCGACTGGATAATAGCGCACTCGGACTGTCATTATTCGGGCCACTGGAAACCTGCAATCCGGGTGACTTCGATCACAGGCAACACGGACTGATGGCACGCAGCACAGAAGCACCGTGGAAAATGGGCGGCGCTTTACCCAATATGCCCGGCTTTCATAACGAGACTCAGATACTCAATCATGTGCGTTTTAATAACACGCGTTTATGGCGCTACGAACCCTACAAATTATATAAACACACCGTACGCAAGCTGGTCGAGCCGGGCGCAGAGTGGCCTCATGGTGGCGTATCCGATTCAGAACAGCCGTGGGATGAACAACCCGGCATTATTCAACCTATCGCCAAACAACTATTTGCGTGGATCAAACAGATTCAACGTGGCGAAGCTTTATCTGATGCGGTCAAAGACCTGTTTATTCCGGCACAGTGCAAGTGGTTATTCCTGTCCGTTTATTCACAGGGTAAACAACTGGCCTGCATGGGAAACACACCACAAAACGCAGCCGACCTGAAAGCTTTGGTCGAAATAACCGCACAAGATCAGCGCTGGCAACCGCTTAAACAGCAGCATACCGACCTGTATATCCGGGTTTCATTGTTAAGCCAGTCAAACTATCTGGGTTATGCCACCGACTTACAACAATTCGGCCAGTTCGCCCTGGGTCATAATGCTGTCACCATCCAGCATGAACAGCAGTTTGGCATTATTCTTCCGGAAATGGTGACCCAATACCATTGGACAGCCCGACAACTCAGTGAGGCCTTATACCAAAAAGCTAATATAACTCAGCAAGACCAACCCGCTCACTGGCACAGCTACCGTTGCCGCAGTTGGCAGGTGCACGCAGAACAATGCTACCTGCTAAGCTCCGAACAGCCTTTAGCACCAGCCTGTCAAACCACAGCTGAATTACAACGCAGCAGTTACCTGAGTTTTCTGAACTACCACCGGCAGCGTAATGGCCGGGTTAATAGTCATTATTATCCGGGCATCCATCAGGTCGCCCAACACGACGGTTTATTCAGTACGGCCTACACCTTATGGCGGCTGGCAGACATGGGTACACCGCTGACTGACTGGCAGGTGAGTTATCAACTGCTGGAACAGAGCCTGGCAGAGGGTAAAGTAGGTAGCACTATAATAACGTCTGTAGAGCGTGCTTACAGTGTGCTGGCTTTACTGGCAAATCCATCACTTCGGGTGCAGCAACGTCCGTTAATTGCCAGTCAGTTAGATCAGCTCCGGTTGGCTTTTAATCATCATGGCCAACTGGCAAAGCCCACAACAACGTTGGAAACTGATTTTTACAGCGCTGAAATACAAGCCTTACTGACTGCCCGCCAGCAGGGATTTCTAATCGACGAGACATTACTAGCCAAAGCCGTAACACGCTGTCTGGATTATGGCGGCTATCAGGCCACACCACGGCAATACCCCGCTCTATTACAGACATTGGCGTTAATTAAGGCCACCTACACTGAGCAGAATCCGGACTGTGCCGGGCAAGCCGGAACATTGGCAAATAAGCTGATCAGCCAGTTAACGGGTTGGCAGCAAAGCTCAGGTGCATTTCTGGCGGAGCATACCGGCTTACCCCCGACACTCTTTACCGTACGTGCGCTCTCGGCTCTATTGATGAGCGGAAGCCTACCTGATGACTTCGATGTGCGTTTAGCGGCAGGTTTAAATTACCTGAAACGACAAACACTCCTCCCGGAACAGGCTTATTCAGTCCAGAGCAAAGAGTACTCAGTAGGCGGTATATACAGCGGTATGACCAATAGCAGCATGGATATTATCGCCAGCGCTGAAATGTTATGGCTGCTCGATCAACTGGATCAGCAGACACAACAATAGGGTACCAGCCGATGAATGCCTCACACCGATCACCTCAACACCAAGGTATCTTTTATCCGGCGGAAGCCGCTGTTTTGCAACAACAACTGGATTATTTGTTATCAACCGATACAACAGCGCTTAATGGGAATATCAAAGCACTAATCGCCCCCCATGCGGCTTATGATTATTCCGGACGGATAGCGGGACAGGCTTACGCGGCATTACGTGAACAGCCAGTTCCCCGGCGTCTCGTTATTCTGGCCCCCAATCACCAGAATACCGTGGGCGGCGCATTAATCTGTTCACATGATTATTGGGCGACCCCCTTAGGTGAACTGGCAGTTGACCGGGCTTTTATCCGCCAGCACTGGCAGAACCAATCTTACATCACCGTGGATAATGCGACTCATCAGGCGGAGTACAGTATTGAAGTGCAGCTACCGTTTATACAACAGGCACTGCCCGGCGTTCCGATAGTACCTGTATTGCTATCCGCTGATGACCCTGCGCAGATCCGCCAAATGCTCCGGCCAGCCTGGGATGATGACCATACGCTGATCATTATCAGCTCAGATTTATATCACCACCTGCCACGTGAAGCAGCTTTAAAGGCAGGACTGCACATTGCGCGACTGATTGAAAATAACGATGCTGAAAATATAAGTGTGGAATACGCCTGTGGCCATATTGGATTGCGTGGAGTTATGCAGCTGGCAATACCAGAGCATTACTTCTGGCATACGCTGGCACTACAGCACTCCGGACAGGATAACCGTTTCAATGCCGCCAGCTATGTAGGTTACGGCGCATTTTTACTGATGCATAAAACCGGTAGTACCTCTGGTCGTTAGTTTCAAAGGCTTCAGTAGCAAAACTACAGCACAGACCTGCAAATTTACATAATCTGTCAGTCAATAGAATAAAAAAATCAACCCATTCAAATGGAAACACAAAGGCAGACAAATTATGAACATACAACCCACCAATCAACACACGCGCACTGCCAACTCACAGACTGACCGTGCGCCACAGCAACAGAATCAGTCATTTTCAACACAAAGTAATAACACTTCTTTTCAAACGTCACTACAGCAAATTCTGACACTACTGATGGATTTACTCAGTCAGATTCAGGGAGACAAAAAGGGGCAGGCAGAACAGCCCGCTAATGAAAACAGCCATAACTGCAAGCCGGGACAGACTCCAACCAACCCACCCTTTATTGCCGACGGATCACCGCAGCAGCCGGTCGAGCCGCCTATTGGCTTGCCTCCGGAACCACCGTTTATTGCGGATGGTAATCCGCAACAGGTGGTACCACCTATTGGCTTACCTCCGGAGCCTCCGTTTGTTGCTGATGGATTCAACCAACAACCCGTCGAACCACCTATTGGCTTGCCTCCGGAACCACCGTTTATTGCTGACGGTAATCCGCAACAGATAGTACCGCCTATTGGCTTGCCTCCGGAGCCACCGTTTATTGCTGACGGCAATCCGCAACAGATAGTACCGCCCATTACTCTCCCCGTAGAACCTCCGTTTATTGCGGATGGTAATCCGCAACAGGTGGTACCGCCTATTGCCCACCCCGTAGAACCTGTAGTTATTGCTATTGCTGATGGTTCTCTGCCACAACAACCGACAACGGTTAAGGCTATCGCTGATGGTTATCCCCAGCAAATTACTGATCCTACAACTGATATAAAAAGTGACTCATAAACCCATCATAAAATCTACTGCATGACATCATGCGGTAGATTCAAGCCCGCCAATGACTGACTTAATACCTACAAAAATAAATCAACAACATGACATCGATACCATCCGCAATGAAATTCTCCGGAAAGGTTATTATCTGGCGAATACCGGTCAAATTTGTGACGAACGTGAACTAACGCGCCTAATTGATGCACTCGGCGGATTCTGGCAACAGGGAGGCCCGCAGGTCATAGCACCTTTACCCAACCCCACCTTCATCGCCCAAACCACCGATGAAATACCACCGCATAATGAATGTGCATACGCCGCACAACCGCCCCGCCATCTGCTACTACATTGTCAGGAAAATCAGGTGCAAGGCGGTGATTTTTTCCTGGTAGATAGCAATCACGTACTGAAGACCTTGTCATCTGAGCTATTTGCTTTACTGTATTACGCAAAGTTCCAGTGCCGGATTAACCCATCCCACCCGGAAACAGTCTCGTTGCTTCAGCGAAATGAACGCGGTGAGTATCACCTGCAATATTCCTGTATTGGTCACACCGAAGATTGGAACGACCATCTCAATTATGTTCCCCTCGCACCACTTTATCAGGGCTATGAAACCATTATTCCATCACTGCAAGCTCAGCTACGACGTGAAGATTTGCGCCAGACCCGCAAATGGGAACAAGGTGACTTACTGATTTTTGATAATCGCCGCTTTCTGCACGGCAGAAACGCTTTCCAAGGCTCCGGACGCAGGCTTGATCATCTGAGGATTCATTAACGCTACATTTCAATGACGATACATGATCTAATCGTCGGTTCGATATTTACCGGTGCGATAAAAGGAAACTCATATGTATCAAGAACTACAACAGTGTTTGCATAAAATAGAAGCCGACAACCTTTATGAGTACCTACGCGAATCCCGCACCGGATTAGAAAAAGAAAGCCTGCGGGTTAACCCGGATGGCTATATTTCTCAAACATCACACCCCGCAGTATTAGGCTCTGCGCTCACCCACCCGTGGATCACCACCGACTACGCTGAATCATTAATGGAGCTGATTACTCCACCACAAAAACGTGCCACCGATGCACTGGATTTTCTGCTGAATGTTGAAACTTTTGTCTATCAGCAACTGCAGGATGATGAGTTATTATGGACAACCAGCATGCCCTGCATCATCGGTGGCGAAGATGACATCCGTATTGCTGAATACGGTGAGTCAAACGCCGGAAAAATGAAACATGCCTACCGTCAGGGGTTGGCATGGCGTTATGGAAAAATAATGCAGGTCATCGCCGGGGTACATTTTAATTATTCTGTGTCCGAAGACTTCTGGCCGGTGTGGCACGCCATGGAAGCAAACACACAGAATTCGTCAAATCCGCAAAGCCTGCGTGAATTCCGTGATACCCGGTACATGGGGCAAACCCGCAATATTCAACGTTTTGGCTGGTTAATCATTTACTTATTTGGTACCTCACCCGCCATTTGTAAGAGCTTTCTTGATGGTAAGGCACCTTCAGAAACCATGAAGGACTTTAACCAGCACACCATCTATGAACCCTACGGCACTTCCCTGCGCATGGGCAATATTGGCTATACTAATAGCAAATCGCATGAAACCGGTATCCATGTTTGTTATGACACCGTTGAAAGTTATACCCGTAGTCTGCGTTGTGCAATCAGTAAACCGTATGCTGATTATGAAAAAATTGGTGTAAAAGTAAACGGTGAATATCGCCAGCTTAATGCCAACATTCTGCAAATCGAGAATGAATATTACAGTACAGTACGCCCGAAACAGGTGCTACAGGGCTTTGAACAACCTGTTGATGCCTTGTTTGACAGGGGTATTCGTTATGTTGAATTGCGCTCAGTGGATGTGAACGCTTTCCATCCGGCGGGTATGACCAACACCCAACTATCATTCCTCGAAGTCTTCATGCACTTCTGTTTATTAAAAGACAGTGAGCTGCTGGATGCAGATGCCAAACGCCGTATTGACAACAATCAATACCTGGTGGCACATCGTGGCCGTGATCCGCAACTGAGACTAGATCGCCGGGGCGAATCTATTCTGTTAAAAGAGTGGGCACCGGAATTGCTGGAAAATATGCTGCCGGTCGCTGCTATGCTGGATAAAACGCACAATGATTCACGTTATACCGCCGCCGTACAGACACAACTTCAACTGGCAGAAAACCCGGATCTGACACCGTCCGCACAAGCACTGGAAGACATGGCAAACCATGGCCAGGAAGACTTTTTCAGCTTTGCTCAGCGTAAATCAAAAGAACATCGTCAGTTCTTTATGCAACGTGAGTTAAGTCAGGAACTACAAAAAGAATTTGAAGCCATGGCCACATCATCGATTGCTGAACAGCAAAGAATCGAAGCAGCGGACGAGCTTGATTTTGATACTTTTCTGGCGCGCTATTTTGAGGGTGGGCTGGATTAAACAGCCCCAATCACCACCAGCGTATCAATGCCCACCCGCTCATACAGGTCAATCACATCCAGATTACCCATACGGATACAACCGTGTGACGCGGGTTGGCCTAAGCGCCCTTCTTCGTCTGTGCCGTGGATATAGATATAACGCTCAAAGGAATCAACATTGCCGCCTTTATTCACACCAGGCTGCAAACCATCCAGCCATAAAATACGGCTGGTTATATTATCTGCATCACTACGGGCATCCGGCTCGGTAAGAGTTTTTGCCACACGCCCCGTACTCTGCCGTGCCTTAAAAATAGTTCCCGGCGCAGCGCCGTCACCATAACACCGCTTAATCCGGTGCACACCCAGCGGGGTTTGATGACTACCATTAAGATTGCCCAAACCTGCTTCAGCAGTAGAAATAATCCAGCTATCCACCACCTGATCATGCTCAATAAGCATCAAACGCTGAATAGCCGGGTCAATCAGAATAAACCGCTGTGTGGCATACTGCGGGAAATCTTTCTGTAAATCAGGCAGCAAGGTAGTTAATCAGCCACTAATCACAATCCCGGATATCGATAGCTACCGACTCGCCCTCATTATCCGATTTTTGCTTATCATTTCTGAGCGCTTCCAGTTCTTTAAAGTAGCCATTATCTTCACCCGTAGTGTATTCGCCGGTGAATACTGAACAATCAAAACTTTCCAGGCGTGGATTACCCTGACGTACCGCACTTAATAAATCATTCAATTCCAGATAAAACAGGCGATCAACGCCTAGCTCGTTGGCAACTTCCTGCTCAGTACGGTCATGTGCAATCAATTCACTGGCCGCTGGCATGTCAATACCATAGATATTCGGAAAACGGATCGGCGGCGAAGCGGAGGCAAAATAAACCCGTCTTGCACCGGAGTCACGGGCCATCTGCACAATTTCTTCTGACGTAGTGCCCCGCACAATGGAGTCGTCAACCAACAGTACATTTTTATCTTTAAACTCAATATCCAGAGGATTCAGCTTCTGACGTACTGACTTTTTGCGCTGTTTTTGCCCGGGCATAATGAAGGTTCTGCCGATATAACGGTTCTTCATAAAACCTTCCCGATAGGGAACATCCAAGGTATACGCCAGCTCCAGCGCAGAAGTACGGCTGGTATCCGGAATAGGCATCACCACATCAATATCATGATCAGGCCAACCCTCTTTAATGCGTTCGGCCATGAGGTGTCCCATACGCATGCGCGCTTTATGGACAAAGACGTTATCAATGATCGAATCAGGACGGGCAAAATAAACGTATTCAAAAATACAGGTATTGTAGGTAGGATTTTCACTGCATTGACGGGTAAATACCTTGCCATCAAACGTAATATAAATAGCCTCACCCGGCTCTATATCACGTACCAGACGATAGCCCTGAGCCGTCAGTGCAGCACTTTCTGAGGCAATCATAAAACTTTTGCCCTTACTGTCATCACGGACACCATAAACTAATGGCCGGATACCGTTCGGGTCACGAAACCCCAATAAACCATCACGGGTCAGCATCGCCACCACAGCATAAGCACCGGTAACACGTTTATGCACGCCACGGACTGCCGAAAAAATATCGTCGGGTGTCACGCGCATAGCGTCCTGCCGATCCAGTTCCTGAGCAAATATATTCAGCAGAATTTCAGAGTCAGAATTGGTATTAATCTGACGACGATCCTGGCGGTATAACTCTTTGCGGAGCTTAGCAGCGTTAGTCAGGTTACCATTATGCGCCAGTGAAATACCGTAAGGACTGTTAACATAGAAAGGCTGAGCTTCCGCCGAAGAAGAAGAACCCGCTGTCGGATAACGCACATGCCCGATACCCACATTGCCGAGCAAAGAACGCATGTGACGCTCAAAGAATACCTCTTTGACCAAACCGGTGCCTCTGCGTAAGTACAATTTACGCCCGTCACTGGTTACAATGCCAGCAGCATCCTGCCCTCTGTGCTGCAAAACGGTCAGCCCGTCATAAAGTGCCTGATTAACAGGTTCATGACCTACTATCCCGATAACTCCACACATAAATCGCTCACAACAGTGACAAAAAAAGCATTCTACCCCGACCGGATGAAAACAGCTATTCGCAGTGACGTAATAGGCGCTCAGGGCGGGCTGATAATAGAGCGGGTATTTTCAAGATAACGTGAAAAATCTTCAGGCACACGTTCCTTCAACCAATTTGCACCCAGCTCAAAATGCGGAACCAGCCGTGACTCAATCCACCACGATTGATCAGGGAAGGAAGTGATACCCATTAAAATAATAAGTAAAACAATAATTAATCCACCTCTCAAAGCACCAAAAATTGCACCCAGGAACCGGTCAAAGCCACCCAAACCAATCGAAGCTATTGCTGTACTGAGCAGAAAATTAATGACTGCCCCAATCACTAACACAGAAAAGAAAATAATCGCAAAGGCAATGCCCAGCCGCGCAATTTCATTATGAACAGCAAAAGGAAGCTCTAGCGCCAGTGTTTTAAAGTAAAGAAGGGAGAAACCGATCGCTGCGACCCAGGTTGCCAGAGAAATGGCTTCTCTGACAAAACCCCGGATCAAACCAACAAGGAGCGATAGAACAATAAGTACTAAAATGCCCAGATCAAGCAGAGTGGCGGTCATTTGCATAAGATTGAAACCTTTTGATTGATGTCATTACGCATCTGAGCCGCCTTATCGAATTAACTGTAATCAGTCTTGATCAGTTTTTGGTTACAAAGCTGTTCTGCACGTATTGATTTTTAGTGTAGCGAGCTTTCATTTTAGTCTGAACGGAGCGGGCTGCATTTCTTGCCGGATAAGTACCAACACGAACCCGATAAACCGTCTTACCGTTAACATTCGCTCTCACAACGAAAACAGGGTAACCATCAACCGCAATAGATTGCCTAACCTGCTCAGCTTTGTTGCGGCTTGAAGCGGCTAATACCTGAATCGCATAACCTCTGCCACCTGTAGCTGTTTGCGTAGCAGGGGGACGACTCGCTCTTGAAGAAGAAGAAGCTGACGCTGTGTTGCTGCCTGAAGAGGAAGAAGCCACTCTGCTACTTTGTGATCTTGGTGCTGGCACTGCTTTTTCACCAACCAGCTTAACATTGGCTACAGGCTTCTTCTGTTCTACAGGCTGTTTGTCCTGAGCAGCAGAACCAGAGCCAGCTGCTTGAGCCTGCTGTGTTTGGGCTACAGGCGCAGGCTCTGCCTTTGTAGTATCAGCAGTCTGAGTTTGAGCAGTTTGAGCTTGCTGGGTAGCATCACCATCACCAGCGGCGGCAGTATCAGTTTCACCCTGCTTTGGAAGCGCCAGTTCACTGCTCCCCATACTGCCGGTGCCAGCCTTAGCCTTACCATCGTCAACTACCTGACGCTGTGCATCAGAATCACGTACCTGGAAGTTACTAGCCAGACTTTGTACGGCTTCTTTACCCGCTGTAGCAGCACCCGCCACGACACCAGCACCTGGCACTGTTGCGCCCTCAGTGTTTCCGTCATCAGTAGTCTGAGCGGCCTCCCCGCCTTGCTGTGCAGCGGTATCAGCATCACCAATAACATAAGGAGCATCACCCTCACCTTCCTGAGCAGCTTCTTCGCCTTCCTTAACACCGGGGAAGCCAAGAATAGGAGTTGAGCCTTGATTCGTCTGGTCAGCAATCAGTTCCTGCTGCTGTTGTACGGACTGGTTTTTGCCCTTGAGCAACCAGGCCAATAGCAGTGCTGCGATCAACACCAGCACAACCGCACCGATCATACGTTTAGTAGTAGACTTATTGTCCATTATTTAAATACTCCTTGTAAAAACACTCTAAAAGATTGGGGGGAGGCAGAGCCTCTTAAATTACTTAAGGTAAATTCTCTAACATACTGGATACTACCAGAAAAGAACCGAATGCGACCACTCTATCGTCGCTATTCAAATTCGGCTGTAAAGTTGCCCAAGCCTGTTCCAGTCCGGTGTACGATTTAGCAGCAACCATATTATGCGAATCCATTGCAGCCCGGATGTCACTGAGCAGCATTGCCCGCTCATCTTCCAAGGGGAAATAATGCCATTCATCAACAACATCTTTTAATGCCATCAAAACACCCTTGACATCCTTGTCAGACAGAATAGAAAATAGCACAATATTCCTGCCATCAGTCGGATTTTTTTGCAACCAATTGGCCAATTGTTGCGCTGCATGGGGGTTATGAGCCACATCAACCAACACTTCAGGCTTAACACGCAGCTGCTGTAACCGCCCTGATAACTTCGCGCCTGCCAAACCACGCTGCACAGCAGGCAGTTTAATTGGCAGATGATCCCGTAGTTGGTGCAATGCAATCAACGCACAGGCCGCATTACGCAGCTGCACATCACCCAACAATCCGGGTAATGGCAATCCAAGCCATTCAGCCTGTTCAACAGTATTTAAACCGGAAAACATCACGTCAAAAGAACCGGAGGTCATTGAGGCGGAATCAACAGCGGTCTTCTCTATCTCTTCTATCTTTTGCAGAACGGAAAAATCACGTCCATATTGCACATATTGGGCGCCCACCTCTTCTGCAACCGCTGCAATGCTGGCAGGCGGCTCAGGGTCACCACAAATCAACGCCTTACCAAACCGGGCAATACCCGCTTTTTCCCGGCCAATCACCTCACGGTTATCACCCAGCCAACTGACGTGATCAATACCAATACTCGTAACAATCGCCACCTCAGCATTCCACAAATTAGCCGCATCCAAGCGACCGCCCAATCCGACCTCAAGCACCACCACATCAACCGCAGAACGGGTGAATAGCCATATAGCAGCCAAAGTACCAAACTCAAAATAAGTCAGGGAAACATCACCACGCGCAGCATCAATGGCAGTAAACGCTTCACAGATAGCCTCGTCTTCAACAGGCTTACCATTCAGCGCAATACGCTCATTATAGTAAAGAATATGCGGGGAAGTGTAAGCACCGACACAATAACCGGCTTCGGTTAATAATGAGCTTAATAAGGCAACGGTGGAGCCTTTGCCATTAGTACCAGCCACAGTAATAATCGGGCAGTCCGGCCGCAACAAATCAAGATTCACTGCCACCTGTTTAATACGATCTAATCCGAGGTCAATGGCTGAAAAATGCAGGGATTCCTGCCAGCTCAGCCATTCCTGTAAACTTTTTTTATGAGCTGTCACTCACCACTCCAACGAATGCTTACGTGATAACAATCACTGCACCTATTGTACCGCATCAGATTTAGCCGGTGTATCCACCTCATCAGGACTGGCCGTTAAATCTGCAACAACCGGCTCCAGCGGCGTAGGTTTGTGCTGCAAAATAGCCAGCAAATCGGCAATAGTTTCACGCATCTTATTGCGGTGCACGATCATATCAATGGCACCTTTTTCCAGCAGGAACTCACTGCGCTGGAAGCCTTCAGGTAACTTCTCACGCACTGTCTGTTCAATGACACGTGGCCCTGCAAAACCAATCAAGGCTTTCGGCTCAGCAATCTGCACATCACCCAACATGGCAAAACTGGCAGATACGCCGCCCATAGTCGGGTCAGTCAGTACTGAAATATAAGGCACGCCTTTGTCAGCCAGGCGCGTAAGAATCGCACTGGTTTTCGCCATCTGCATCAGCGAGAACAAAGCTTCCTGCATGCGTGCGCCGCCACTGGCGCTGAAGCAAATAAAGGGCACATTATCTTCCAGCGCACGTTGTGCACCGCGCACAAAACGCTCACCGACCACTGACCCCATCGAGCCACCCATAAAGCGGAAATCAAACGCAGCCACCACCACAGGTACACCCAACACAGCACCCTTCATCACAATCAGTGCGTCTTTCTCTTCCGTCAACTTCTGAGCAGCACTCAGCCGGTCTTTGTATTTTTTGGTGTCTTTAAACTTAAGCGCATCAAGTGGCTCAACATCGGCCCCGATTTCTTCACGCTCTTCTTTATCCAAAAACGCATCAAGACGCTTACGCCCATAAATACGCATGTGATTTTCACATTTCGGACAAACTTCGTTATTACGCTCTAATTCAGCACGGTACAGCACAGCCTGACATTCAGTACATTGATGCCAAAGGCCTTCAGGAATAGATTTCTTTTCGGTCGTACCTTCAGTACGAATCCGCGATGGCAACAGTTTTTCAAACCAGCTCATGATATTGTTTCTCTGTGTAGTTCAGCCTGAAGTATTTGATCGGCCCGCCGGACTTCGTCCACAAATGCAGCCACCTTCGCGCTGTCTTTTACGCCCGGCCCAGCTTCCACACCACTGCTGACATCGACCGCATAGACCTGTGTTGTCCGGATAGCATTAGCGACATTATCCGCGCTCAAACCACCCGCCAGAATAATTGCTTTGGCATAATCCTGAGGCACCTGTGTCCAATCAAAGGTTTTCCCTGTGCCACCCGCCGCGCCCGGTGCATGGCTGTCCACCAACACGCCCTGCGCCAACGGGTATTGATCAGCCAGCTCCCGGAAATCATCACCGGTCACACCACTCATGCCCAATCCTTTAACGTAGGGACGACGGAAACGGTTGCAATATTCCGGCGTTTCCGAGCCATGAAATTGCAGCACATCCAGCGGCACAGCATCAAGCACCTCATTGACAAAAGCTTCGGAGGCATCAAGGAACAAACCAACGACACTGATAAAAGGCGGTAAAGCCGCACAAATGGCAGCAGCCTGCTCAACCGTGACATTACGTGAACTCTTCGCGTAAAACACCAAACCAATGGCATCAACACCCGCCGCACTCACCATCTGTGCGTCGGCTACTGAGGTAATACCACACACTTTAACCCGACAACGCCTCATCAACTGAATGATCCTGATTCACCCATAAAGCCACCTAGAATAACATGCACTCGACGCAACATGCCAAATGTATTCAGAGAAAACCTGCCTCTCAAATACACCCGTTACGCCTGACATAAACAGCATAGGAAGCTTTCACCTTAGCTACTGACCATTAAATCATCTTCATCGCTTTCATCAGAATAAACATTTCACGTAATTGATTGCCGTTCGTTGAAGAAAAATAAACCGGGAACTGACGGCCTGCAAACTTCTTCTTATGTGAAATATTGCCCTGAAAAGGATACAGACGATTCAATTTTTTTGCCGCATAACGGAAACTTTTCATAGTGAAATCATTCTGGCGAAAGTGTGCTCTTAAAACGAATAGTGGCATCAGCCCCAAAGAAACCACCTTAACCTTTTCTTCAGCAAACACCTTAATCGCCTCAGTAATAATGTAAACACTGGTGCCATTCGGCGCATCACGGCTAATACGATCAAAATTGTGATAGTAGCCAACGGTGCGACCATCGTTGTGCATCGGGTCAAAGATAGCCAAACCGATTAACCGGCCATCCTTGCGCGCCCAGAAGCAACGCACGCCCGGTTCATCAACTGTCACAAACGGACGGGTCAGCAAAATTAATTCTTTGCCGCCCTTATCCTCCACCCAAGCACCGGAAAGCGCTTCTATCTCAGCCATATCACAAGCAGAAATGGCACGTTCCTCAACCACTACACCTTCACGTTCACATTTATTACGCCACTGACGGATTTTGGCTCTTTTTTTACCCGCCAGATCATAAGGAATGGGTAGCTCACATTCCTTGCCAAACATATTCACTTCGTAACCCAGCTTGTCCATTACTGCCCCCGTTTTACGGTTACATTGCAGTAAAATCACACGTTTATGTTTAGCAATAAAGCGCTCTAACATACCCTCAAGCTGTTCAGGTGCACACAATGGGTCAGCCAGAATAATTTTGCGGCCACGGGGCGCTAGCAGGAAATGCCGGAAGGAGTAATAAGCAATGAAACCCACTCCTTCTTCGACATAATATTCCATGCCTTGTTGCAAAACAGAATAGCTCAGGCAGCCACGGCCATATTTTTTAAGGTAAGGCGCTAGTTGCGCCCAATCAGGATGAGACACTATCGGTCAGCGCAGCAAAAAGGTTTTTTCATCAAGACGCGGCATACCCATTTTTTTGAATCTGGACATCTCATTCAATGCGTCAACACTGCGCAATAGAGTCACCGAATAATCACCCTCGTAATATTCCCGCACTTCTGATTCCATCACAGAAAACGGCGGGCCTCCGGCGAGGCTCTGATCATATTCCATCGTCACCAGCAGCACATCACATTGCTTTGGTACAATCTGCTTGAGATGTTTGGTATAAGCAGAACGCATTTCCGGCGGCAAAGCAATCAGCGAAGCACGATCAAACACGCCTGCGCACTCCGCCAGATCATCAGGTGTCAGGTCGAAGAAATCTCCCTGATAAATCACAATGCCGTCACATTCCCAGCGCTCAAACTTGCCGGACTGAGAAACTTGTGGCTCCAGGTCATTTTCGGCAAAAAAATCTTTGATAGCCAGTGCACTGAGTTCGATACCCAGTACTTCATGACCCTGCGCCCGCAACCACAACATATCTGCACTCTTGCCACACAGCGGCACAAAAATTTTACCTCGCCCATCCAGTTCCAGCCCGCCCCAGAAATCCTGTAGGTGCGAGTTAACGGTATCCTGATGAAATCCGATCTGGTTTTTGTCCCAGCGTTCATGCCAAAAATCTGCTTCCATTTTAAACTTTTAACCTGTGCTTAAAGTAATGAGGCCATGTAGCAACTACACGCCACCAGCATGAAAGTTTTCAACTTTCACATTAACGGGGCTGAAGTATAATCGAAAATCTAATTATTATCACAAAGAGTAACAATGATGGCCAACACATCTAAACCCATTGAACTAACCGAATGGATTGTACAACTAGCTCAGGGAGAGGGGTTATTCATGACCGGCACCGACACTGATGTCGGAAAAACCTGGGTGGGCGTTAAACTGCTTGAGGCATTCCATCAGGCAGGCGTTCGGACAGCACCTCGCAAACCGGTTGAATCCGGCTGGCCGCAACCGCCTGAATCGACAGCCACAACGGATGCACAACAATTATTAAACGCCTGTCATGATAATAACCAGACCCTGGACCAGGTGTGTCCGAACCGCTTTCGGGAGCCACTATCACCACCCCGCGCGGCACAACTTGAAGGTGTGCAACTCAGCATTCAAACACTGGCACAACAATGCCGCCAACAGGTACCGGAAAACACACTGTTATATGTGGAAGGTGCGGGTGGCTTTTACTCGCCCTTGGCTGATGACGGACTCAATGCAGATCTGGCTACCGCACTAAAATTACCCCTTATTCTGGTTAGTCCGGATCGGGTGGGCTGTATTAATCATATCTTACTGAATGTTGAAGCCATACAAACCCGCCAGTTAACACTGGCAGGTATTATTCTGAACCCAATGCCTCAGCTAAACACACCGGCAACGATGGATAACCTGACAGATCTCAGAACAATACTGGATATTCCGGTGTTCCGCTGGCAGGAATAAAGCTGATAAAAAGACAAAAACGAATCAGGCCATCTCAGGCAACGGTGCTGTCAGCTCCTTAACCTCGCTTTTTCTTTCAGTCGTGGTCGATTCAATCACCTTTTCATACACTGTTTGACCCTCTATCTCTTTGTAGGGGTCACCGGAAAAACCGGTACCTTTACCAAAGTTGATCTGCCATTCCAGATTATTTCTTGAGGTCGCGTATTCTAATGCACTGTGCTTGCTGATTTTCCCGGCCTTATACAGAGCAAGCAACGACTGATCGAAACTAACCATGCCATCGGATGAGCCTTTTTCTATCACTTCAGCTAACTCATTAAACTGACCTTTTCTGATCAATTCAGCTGCATAAGGCGTATTGACCAGCATTTCAGCCGCCAGGTGCAGACCTTCGCCATCTTCGGACGGAATCAACCGCTGCGCGACAACGCCACGCAAATTTAATGACAGATCCATTAGCACTCTGGTTTTACTCTCACCCGGAAACAGATACAGGATGCGTTCCAGCGCCTGAATCACATTAATGGCGTGCAAGGTTGAGATCACCAAATGACCCGTATCCGCAAAACCTAACACCGCTTCCATAGTTTCAGAATCACGCGCCTCACCCACCATGATCATGTCCGGAGCCTCACGCATCGCTTCACGCATCGCATTAGCATAACTGAGCGTATCAAAACCCACTTCACGCTGGCCTACAATCGACTGACCATGACTGAAGGTATATTCAATCGGGTCTTCAATGGTTAAAATATGCCCACAATGGCGCTCATTACGGTATTGAATCAATGAAGCCATCGAGGTTGATTTACCTGAGCCGGTGGAACCCACAAACAGAATAAGACCATTATGTCCCATCACCATTTTAGTCAACACATCCGGTAGATTCAGATCACCCGGCCCGGCAATATTACTGCGGATATGGCGGATAACCATCGACACTTCGCCACGCTGAAAATACAGATTCATGCGGAAACGACCAATGCCCTTCAGTGCCAGGCCTTTATTCAGCTCACGGTTTTCAAAGAAACTCTCAATCTCGCTCGGACTCAGCACCTCCTCAGCCAACTGACGAATATTCCCCGGCTTCATGGGTTCTTTGCTAATCCGCTGCAACTGTCCCCGCACCTTGATAGATGCATGCGCACCGGTAGTCAGGTAAATATCGGAAGCCGATTGTTTTACCATCATGTGCAACAGCGGCGTGATACGCATATCCTCATCGACAAGATTACTCATAATTTTTAACTTCTTATTGTTTCTGTAGGTTCAATTTCAAGCTTCTCGGTACCACGGAAAAAGTCATTATCCTTAGAGAAGCGGCTTTCCAATTTAAGTTTCAGGCGCAAATCATTCACAGAGTCAGCATTACGCAACCCCTCGTGTACGGTAATGGCACGTTTTTCAATCAGGTCAAACAAGGCCTGATCAAATGTACACATACCATGCTCCCGCGATGCCGCTGTCAGCGTCTTCATTTCAGGTACATCACCCTTCAAAATCAAGTCAGCCATCAGCGGTGTATTAATAATGATTTCCACCGCCGGAACACGGCTTTTTTCATCCGCTGTTCGCACAAGACGCTGGGAAATGACGGCCTTCAGATTCATAGAAAGATCCATCAACAGCTGATCCCGGCGTTCTTCCGGAAAGAAGTTCAGGATGCGCTCAATGGCCTGATTAGCGCTATTTGCATGCAAGGTAGTCAGGCATAAATGCCCGGTTTCAGCATAGGCATTGGCATATTCCATGGTTTCACGGTCACGGATTTCCCCCAGCAAGATAACGTCGGGAGCCTGACGCAAGGTGTTCTTCAGCGCCACTTCATAGCTGGCGGTATCCATGCCCACTTCGCGCTGGGTCAGTAAACACCCCTTGTGCTCGTGAATAAATTCAATCGGATCTTCGATGGTAACAATGTGACCTTTGGAGTTTTCATTGCGATGATCCAGCATCGCCGCCAGCGAAGTCGACTTGCCTGAACCGGTCGCGCCGACAAAAATCACCAAGCCACGCTGTGTCATCGCAATGTCCCGTAAAATCGGGGGCAATGACAAATCATCAAGATCCGGAATTTCGGTTGGAATATGGCGCAAGACCATGCCGGAACAACCACGCTGCGTAAAAGCATTAACACGAAAACGTGCCGTACCCGGTAATGCAATGGCAAAGTTACATTCCATATGCTCTTCAAACTGGCGCAACTGATGATCGTTCATAATCGCCCGCACCAGCATGCGTGTATTTAATTCACTGAGCACATTGCTACTCATCGGCTGCATATGACCATCAACTTTCACCGAAGGTGGCGCGTCAGCAGTAATAAATAAATCTGAGCTACCCATTTCCAACATTTTCACTAACAAACGCTGGACAAAGCCCATTGCATTATCGCGATCCATGATCTCTCCTAAATGGCATCGGGGTTATCAGCTTTATGACGAGCAACATCACGTTCGACCTCACCCTTCATCACCAGACTCTTCAATGACTGATCCAGGGTTTGCATGCCTTCGCCCTGGCTCGTCTGTAGCGTAGAGCGCATCTGGGCAATTTTGTTTTCGCGGATCAGGTTACGGATGGCAC
>CACVAV010000283.1 GCA_902727945.1 uncultured Thiotrichaceae bacterium
GCAAACCCACTTTGAATGCAAACTCACCTGCTTCGTCATAAAACCCACACATCTGCATAATTGAGTTGATACGCTTCGACCTGGCCGGATTGACTACCATTTCATTCGTCATTGGGTTGATGCCACCTGAGGCCAGAAACAAAAAGGCTTGTGCCAGCTCACTGCAACTCATTTCAATCGAGCAGAGGTGAAAGTACAAGTCCAAAACAACATCTATCTCGTTATGAATATTCCCGAAATCTTTCATGAAATTGGTCAGGGCATAGTTTCTATAACCGGTTTGCTTTTCTGAATCAGCTATTTCCGGTGAATAGTCGATAGTGTCGATACCTGATGCTTTTCTGATAAATGCCAGTAATTCTGCTTTCGGATCATCCAGGCAAGACACCAACACATCGCAGATGACAATAGCGCCCGCGTTGATGAAAGGATTGCGAGGGATACCTATTTCGTATTCCAACTGCACCAACGAGTTGAAAGCAGAACCCGATGGCTCAACGCCCAAACGCTGCCAAAGATCGCCACCCAGGATTTTTAAGGCCAAGGTCAGAGAGAACACTTTTGAGATGCTTTGGATGGAGAATTTTTCATCTGAATCACCAAAGGGGTGATGGGATTTTTCGATGGTAGTGAGGTGAATACCAAATTTTGTCGGATCTACTTTGCCCAATTCAGGGATGTAGGTGGCAATCTCACCGCAGTCATCAGCATCTGTAAATTCAGCCGCTATTTCACGGAAGATGCTCTCATAGTTTGTATTTTTATTCATTTTTTACCTAAAACAGAAATATCATGCCTGAACGGGTTAATGATCTTCACTCTCCCAACCAGCTGACCGTCCCTGCATACCCTCACTGAGTAACAATACACAGTCCTGAATCTGGGCTGCTGAAATGAGATTCAGTTTTAGCCTTTAAAGCCGTAGCCGGACTTGATAGGAATTGCTGCATGGCGGCGTTATAACCCTCTTCTTCGTGCATGCGCTTTTTTAATAATTTGCTCAACATACGTGAGACGCTGACATCGTTTTTTGCAGCCCAGACACGCGCCCATTGCGCGACTTCATCATCCAGTGAAATGGTGATATTTTTCATGACACAAATTTCGTGTTACACAAGAATAGTGTTAATTATAGATGTGCTTGCTGAGACTGACAACCGCCCCGACAGCCACGGCAAGCACAAAAAGATAACCAACACCCGCATCGTATGATGACGGTTAAAGAATAGCCCGCGTGATGTAATGAGCGCATACCACAGCCCTGATATGTTGCAGTGCACACTAAAACTCCTGTACCATCGAATCAACTCCCGAATAGATACTCAGTCTCATGTCCGAACAGTTACTTCATCTAGCGCGCGGCATCTCTGCCACTATCCTCGAAGGCTTTGACCGGCACTTCAGTATTTACCAAAAAATCACCTCGGGTGCTAAAAAACGCTTTGAAGCATCAGATTGGCGGGCCGCCCAACGGGCATCACGTGAACGGATTGTGCTTTATGATCACCGTGTTGATGAAACCATGGCACTGGTGCGGGAACTGTATGGCATTAGTGAAATCGATCCTGATTTCTGGAAGCAGATTAAGCTGTGTTATATGCGCCAGCTGTCCTACCACCGGCAACCCGAGCTGGCTGAAACATTTTATAATTCCGTATTCTGCCGCCAGTTTGCGCTGCAATATTACACCAATGACTTCATTTTTCTGCGCAATGCTATTTCAACAGACTACATCGAGTCGTCCGATGATGAAGAAACCAGCTATCGCTGTTACTACCCCAACACCCAAGGCCTGCGGAATTCACTGTATCAATTGATTAAAGACCAGGATTTTAACCTCCCGTTTGAAGACCTTGATCGTGACATTAGTTATTCTATCCGCAGGATTGTCAGTAAATTCAGAGGCAAGGTTAATCGCAAGACCAGCCTGAACTTCCAGCTACGGGTCATTTGTCGCCCCTTCTTCCGTAATAAAGCCGCCTATATTGTGGGCACTTATATGAATGGCCGCGACGTACATGGTTTTGCCTTCCCCATTATCAATAACGAGAAGGGCCAGCTGTTTATAGATACGCTGTTAATTGGCGAGAAAGAGCTGTCGGTGGTGTTCAGTTATTCACAAGCCTATTTCATGATTGAGCATCAGGTGCCATCGTCCATCATTGCCTTTCTGCAAACCATCTTGCCGGAAAGAAACCGCTCCGAACTCTATTCAGCCATTGGTTTTCATAAACAGGGCAAGTCTGATTTTTACCGTCACTTTCTGCATCACCTGCGTCACTCCAATGATGAATTTATTGTTGCACCGGGTATTCGCGGCATGGTCATGGCGGTATTCACCCTGCCCTCCTACCGGTATGTATTTAAGATTATTAAAGACAAATTTGCGCCACAAAAAGATTTCACCCGCAAACAAGTAGAAGAAAAATACCAACTGGTAAAACGCCACGACCGTGTGGGCCGCATGGCGGATATGCTCGAATATTCTAATGTTGCGTTACCCATAGATCGCTTTGGCCCCGGCCTGTTACAAGAATTAAAAGAAACCTGTGGCAGTAGTATGACTATTGAGAACGACAGGGTGATTTTCAGACACATCTACCTGGAGCGCCGCATGGTGCCGTTGAACATGTTCATGGAAAAGGCCACTGATGAAGAACTGGAACATGTGATTAAAGATTATGGTGATGCTATCAAACAACTGGCGGCGGCCAATATTTTCCCCGGTGACTTTCTATACAAAAACTTTGGTCTGACTCAATTGGGCCGCATCGTATTTTATGATTACGATGAAATTACTTATATGACGGAATGTAATTTCCGCAAGATACCCGCACCCCGTTACCCGGAAGATGTATTCAGCGCTGAGCCATGGTATTCCGTCGGCCCGAACGACGTATTTCCGGAGGAGTTTTCGACCTTTTTATTAACCAATCCGAAGGTACGTAAAATCTTTATGAAGCACCACAAAGACCTGTTAGATGCCGAATACTGGAAGGAAAAACAACAGAATATCCTGAATGGAATTTACGAGGATGTTTTCCCCTATCCGGAACAGCTACGCTTTAAGTCGTAACAACCATGTAGCAACTAACCCCGCAAGCATGAAAGTCTTCGACTTTCACAGCAAATAAAGATCAAAAATTAGCCATTTCAAAAAAAGTGGAACTATTTCCCTATCCCAAGTACTACAATTATATGCGATTATGTATAGCAGATTAACCCCGATTTACTAGGAAAAGGATTATCCCCAATGAAAATAGCTACTTACGTGAGATCCGCACTGGCAGCCTCAACGCTGCTTCTGGCAGTTAGCGCTCTGCCTGTTACTGCTTATGCCGATACTGCTTTTTACCAAGTTAATAATGTACAAAATGATGACATCCTGAATATCCGTTCAGGTGCAGGGGCAACCTACCCGATCATTGGTACCATTCCTCATAATGGCCGGACGGTATTAAGCACCGGACAGACCCAACAAAACGGTCGTTCCACATGGGCTGAGATCGTATGGCTGGGACAAATTGGTTGGGTTAACAAACGCTTTCTGATCGACTCTGACCAAGCGCCGCAACAACAGGTAAACACACCGGTAGTCGTACAGAATGATGCTAATGCACATACCCACCCGGCCAATGAGTGTACGCGTTCTATCACGCATACACACCCTAACGGTAGCGGCACACATAAGCATAATTACAGTTGTGATCAGAACACTAACAATGCACCGGCTCCGGCCATGAAGAGTAACTATCAGGCTAACCTGCCTGACCCAAACTCACACAGCCACCCAAGCAATGAATGTACCAATTCAATAACCCACACCCATCCGAATGGCGCAGGTTCTCACCAACATCGTTACAGTTGCGATAAAAACAGCAACAATGCACCGGCTCCGGCGGTAAAGAGTA
>CACVAV010000284.1 GCA_902727945.1 uncultured Thiotrichaceae bacterium
GGCGGTATAGTTTTCATCACTGAATATAAAGGCAGAATCATGAAAGGTAGCAAAATATGCACCATTGAAATGATTGTACCGGTTTGGTTGTAGATCATTTGAATACGACTATCGTTAGCCACCAGTCCAATGAAAACTAAAATATCGTTAATAACGCCCTCCGTCTGTAAAATAGCAATCCAGGCGGTGGTACGCACCAGCAAAGATGTCCAGAAGGGCAGTAACACCAGGATCATGAGAAGGTTTGAAGCCCTCATGGGTAGCGTAGACAATAAATAAGAAACCGGGAAAGCCAATATAAAACAAAAGAAAGTGATGATGGCCGACATCCACAGGGTTTTGCCGAAATTGCTGACATAAATCTGATACAAATCGTCAGCGGCAACTATATTGCCTTCATCATCGTACTTATGGTCAAGTGCGGCCATGTAAAATGCGGGGGTGTAGTCACGCGAAACCCGTTTCAGGGTGCGCCATATAACCGGGTCATCCCATTTTTTATTAATTTTTAGCAGGGCTTCTTTGTAAGGGCCTTCAGTGACTTTACTGATTTTGCGTCCGGTACCGGTAAACAGGCTGCGGGTGCCGGGCATTTCATAATTGACACGGGTGGCCAGATTACCGACTGTCTTACCAATTTCACGTTTTTCCCGTGCGTTTTGAAGGTCTTTAACAAACGCTTCAAATACCGGTTCGTCGGGCAGGCCTTGTTCGTCCCAGTCCTGAATTAACTCAGCAAAGACGGGAAGTACATTACTACCGGCAGGGTTGTTAACTGAGCGCCATAGCATTTGGCCGATAGGCAGTACAAAACTGACAACCAGAAATAATACTAAGGGTAGGGTGAGTAAAAATGCCCGCATTCTCAGCTTGCGGGTGGTGCGCGCCAGTTTCTGTTTTAGAGGTATGCCATCAGTACTAAGGATGGCATCGGAGTTTTGCTGTGCTAAAACCGTCTCTGACATAAATTTACGCCCTTTCATCAGGTGTGGATAAAAAAATGGGGTGGCAGTCAGGCCACCCCACGTAATACCAGCGCTTATTTAAAGCTAAGCAGGTTGGACTTAACCAGCCAGCCAGGCATTAAAACGCTCGCTCAATTGATCCTGGTTATCAGCCCAAAACTCAAAATTGTTCTGCACTGAATTTGTCAGGTTATCAGGAGCCGTTGGCATTTGCGGGCCCATATCAATGTCTTTGTTATGGTACTTACCCACTAACGGGCCTGATGATTTACGTGCAGGGCCGTAAGAAATGTAAGACGCCTGAGCTGCCAGCGGCTTAGTGCCGGTAGAAAACTTCAGGAATTCCATCGCCAGATCTTTGTTCTCAGAACCTTTTGGAATGACCCATAAATCCAGATCCCAGATCTGACCATCCCATACGATTTCAAATGGCTTGTCTTCACCCGCCACCGCGTTAAAGATACGACCATTATAAGCAGTAGTCATAACAACCTCGCCATCAGCCAGTAGCTGTGGTGGCTGTGCACCTGCTTCCCACCAGACAACAGAATCTTTGATAGAATCCAGCTTTTCAAAGGCACGATCAACGCCTTCTTCAGTTTCCAGTATTCCATAAACGTCTTTCGCTGCAACACCATCTGCCATCAGCGCAAATTCCAGGTTGGCTTTAGGGTTTTTACGCAGACCACGTTTGCCCGGGAATTTCTCAAGGTCAAAGAAGTCGGCCACTGTTTTTGGGCCATTTTCTTGTTTAATTTTTGTAGTATCGTAAGCAAAAATGGTTGACCAGACGATATTAGCTACCGCACAGTCATGCAGTGTGCCTTCCAGAAAATCGTCAGCGGCTTTTGTGCCATCTGCACCATCAGGAAGTTCGGTAGCATCAATAGTTTCCAGCAAACCTTCATCACAAGCACGGATAGCATCAGACAGTTCAACGTCAACGATGTCCCAGCTAACATTACCAGCTTCAACCTGTGCTTTAATTTCAGCAGTGCCGCCATTGTAATCTTCAGACTTGATTTTGTTACCCGTTTCAGCCATCCAGGGTTTGTGGTAAGCCTCAACCTGTGACTTGGTATACGCGCCTCCCCAGGAAACAACCGTAATCTCTCCGGCCGCGTTAGCCAGACTGGTAGCAGCCATCAAACCTGATGCTACAACCGTTGATAAAAGTAGTTTTGAAAGTTTCATTTTTTCTCCTTCATTAAATGGACTTCACCGGGTGAAGTTGTATATCGTTACCTGAACGTATATTCGTTGTGTCACAATCTGTTTCAGGTGCTTAGCCTGAAAAATCCAGTGCTTTACAGTCACTTGAATTCCAACCCACTTTGACCGTTTGCCCAACATCCAATCTGCGCATATCTGAGCGATTACGCACCTTAACGATGAATTGATCATTGCCGGCAACATTAACCCGGACCCGGATGTGGTCGCCCAAATAAATCCGCTCTTCTACCTTGCCCGTCAGCACATCATCCATGCCATCAACAAGGTCAAGTTCCACCCGTTCAGGCCGCAACGAGAGTGTGGTGCGCTCACCCACCTCATGCACATTGATCTTTTCGGCAATGACCGTTTCTCCACCATCGGTTTTAACCGTACATTTGGAGCCATTAATTTGCTTAACAGTGCCTGATAAGGTGTTGTTTTCCCCGATAAACTGGGCGACAAAAGCGTTTTGTGGGTTTTCGTAGAGTTCATTCGGTGTGGATAGCTGCTGAACAATGCCATCATTAAATACTGCAACACGATCCGACATAGTCAGTGCTTCAGTTTGGTCGTGGGTTACATACACTACGGTGACACCGAGGCGATTGTGGATGTGTTTAATTTCATACTGCATTTGTTCGCGTAACTGCTTATCCAATGCACCCAACGGTTCATCCATCAGGATCAGTTCCGGTTCAAATACCAATGCTCTGGCCACTGCAACACGCTGCTGCTGACCGCCCGACAATTGTGCGGGTCGCCGGTCACCAAAAGCACCCAGCTCAACCATATCCAGCGCGCGTTTAACCTTGGCTTTGATGTCGGGCTTACTCATCTTGCGCACCTGCAAAGGATACGCGAGATTTTCTGCTACTGACATGTGTGGAAACAGTGCATAATTCTGGAACACCATGCCTATGCCACGCTTATGTGGTGGCACCTGGTTGATGGGCTTTCCGTCCAGGTAGATTTCCCCATTAGTAGCTGGCTCAAAGCCTGCCAACATCATCAGGCACGTTGATTTTCCTGAACCGGAAGGGCCAAGCATGGTAAGGAATTCACCAGGAGCTATATCCAGATTGAGATTTTTTACGACCAGTATTTCACCGTCGTAGCTTTTCTGGACTTCATGAAATCGGACATAGGGTTCTGATTGAGTCATGTGTATCCTAGTCTAAGGGAACATTTGATTTGTAATCAATCGTAAGCCTCAACCGACTGATTGAGTTGTCAACATACCATAATTATATTTAATGTAAATAGTTGTATACAATTTTCGTTATGAATTTGTTGCGCCGATTAGGCATAATCAGTGCTCTAATATCAGCTTTTGGATACCGTACTAGTTATGTCTGAACATAATACTTTAAAACGCCATAAAACAGTTGCAGTAAACGTGGCTGGTGTTGTGGTGGGTGGTGATGCTCCGGTTGTGGTGCAATCCATGACGAATACTGACACGGCAGATGTCGTGCGAACAGCTATGCAGTGTGCTGAGCTGGCGCAAGCTGGTTCTGAACTGGTGAGAATTACGGTTAATACGCTGGAGGCGGCGCAGGCTGTACCAGAGATTGTTGAACGACTGGATAAGATGGGTTGTCCTGTGCCACTGATTGGTGATTTCCATTATAACGGCCATAAATTGTTGGCGTCTGTGCCCGAATGCGCACAGACTTTGGCTAAGTACCGCATCAACCCGGGTAATGTCGGACGCGGTAAGCGCCGGG
>CACVAV010000285.1 GCA_902727945.1 uncultured Thiotrichaceae bacterium
TCAGCCGCCTGATGGAGTTGGGTGAGGAACTGAAAACCAGAGCACCTGCTAATAGCCGCTTTCAACCGCCGTGGACAACATTACAAGTTGGTCGTATCGCAGGCGGACAAGCACATAATATTATTGCCGGACACTGCACGGTGGATTGGGAAGTGCGTCCGGTGCAGGCAGGTGATGCGGAGTATGTGAAAGATAACATCCGTGACTACTGTGATACTGATTTGCTGCCCGCCATGCGTGCGGTATCAGAACAGGCGTTGATTGAGACTAAGGTGATTGCTGAGGTTGTCGGTCTGGAGCCGGTTGAAGCCAATGAAGCGAAGCAGATTGTATCGGAGCTAACCGGTTCGCATGACTGTGGTGTGGTGGCCTTCGGCACTGAAGCCGGTTTGTTTCAGGAGATTGGTATGTCGGCAGTGGTCTGTGGGCCGGGTTCGATTGAACAGGCGCATAAGCCGGATGAGTATGTCTCGCTGGCACAGTTACAAAGCTGTCTGGATATGTTGGTGAAACTGGGCGATAAGCTGGTTTGACCCGGTGTCCGTATGTTTCTATGGGTTTTCGCCGCAAATGGTGTTAATCAGTCATAAATTCTCTTTGCCTATCCGTATTTCTTGATACAATCTCACTCATGTCAGGAAATACTTTTGGAAAAATATTCACCGTCACATCATTCGGTGAAAGTCATGGCCCCGCGATTGGGTGTATTGTCGATGGTTGTCCTCCGGGGATGGCGTTGTCTGCTGAAACGATTCAGGGGGATCTCGACCGGCGTAAGCCGGGTCAGAGCCGCCACACCACGCAGCGTCGCGAAGCCGATGAGGTGCAGATTCTCTCGGGTACCTTCGAGGGAAAGACCACCGGTACGCCTATCGCGTTGATGATTAATAACACGGATCAGCGCTCCAAGGATTACTCGAATATCCTCGATCGTTTCCGGCCCGGTCATGCGGATTATACTTACTATAAGAAGTATGGTTTCCGTGATTACCGGGGTGGCGGGCGTTCGTCGGCACGTGAAACTGCGATGCGGGTCGCTGCGGGGGCGATAGCGAAAAAATACCTGTCCGAGCGTTACGGCGTGACGATTCGTGGTTATTTGTCGCAGCTTGGCCCGATTAAAATCGACACCGTGGACTGGGATGTGGTGGAAACTAACCCGTTCTTTTCACCGGATGCAGCTAAAGTGGCCGAAATGGAAAGCTACATGGATGCCTTGCGTAAGGAAGGTAATTCTGTGGGCGCAAAAATCACTGCTGTAGCTCAAGGTTGTCCTCCCGGCTGGGGCGAACCCATTTTTGATCGCATTGATGCGGATATTGCTCATGCGATGATGAGTATTAATGCTTCTAAGGGTGTGGAAATCGGGGCGGGTTTTGATTCAGTGGCGCAAAAGGGCACTGAGCACCGTGATGAGATTACGGCAGCCGGTTTTTTGCAGAATGAGGCGGGTGGTACATTAGGCGGCATTACATCCGGTCAGGATATTGTGGTGCATACTGCTTTTAAACCGACTTCCAGTATGCGTCTTCCGGGTGAGACCATTAATCTTGATGGCGAGTCGGTTGAAGTGATTACCAAAGGCCGCCATGATCCGTGTGTGGGTATTCGTGCTACGCCGATTTGTGAGGCGATGCTGGCGATTACGCTAATGGATCATGCTTTGCGTCATCGGGCGCAGAATATGGATGTCACGACTGACCTGGCAGATATTCCGGCGCAGGCTCCACCGCAGTAAATCATTATTTTTGTGGTACACAGGGGCAGCGTTTTCTGAGCGCTGCCCGTCGTTTACTTCAGTGCTCACCAGCCTTTTCCATCAAACCAAATCGTCCAGCTATGGCCACAATTTTTACAGTGATGGCGCTTCTTATTCTTCCTCTTGCTTGTTGTGAACGGAAAATCGCAGTCGATTGTAAATAGATTAACAATCCGCGATACCATGTCGACGGTGCTGTTAATGTCATCTGAGTTGCACTCCGGGCAACGAATACGTGACCGGTCGCTGGGTGCTGCGACTGAAAAAGGTTCCGGCTCCGGTATGTGTGAGTTCAGAAAAATGGTTGCCCGTTCTAAATCCTGTTCCGCTACCATCAGCGAAGCACTACTTATTTCTGTGTAGGTGATGCCATCGGGTGAATGATGAAATACTTCCGCCGGAATACCAGCATCCGCCAATTTTTTCCGGTCAAGCATCGCCAGCAGGCTTTCAGGGTAGGTAGCTACGGCTTTAAGCGTGTTCATGGGATAGCTCATTATCCAGTGATTTGGTATCTGACTCTTCAAACCACCGGTGCCAGCGGTAATCACACTGCTCACACTTATGATGGGTGCGGCTCCTCGCCATTACCAGCGAGTAGATGTTAAAAGGTATGAGTCCGAGCAAGATCGCCAGCCAGGGTTTGTCACTACTAATGTTTGTTGAATCACAGCTAGGGCAGCTTAGCCCATCGCTGTAGCTGATTTCCGGCGCAATGTCATATTCGCCTGCTTCACAGGATTGTAGGATAGTTCTGGCTTGTTCAAGGTTGGACGCTGCGACCATTAGTTTTACACCCCCAATAGCATTGGATATTAACCAGTCTGTGGCAATGTGGTGTTCATTGTGCAGTGTCACGGGAATACCTTCGGCTTCGAGGCGGCCACGTGCTATATGGGCTTCCAGTATTCCTGTATACGTTGTCGCCATAACCAGTTTTGCCATTTTCCTTCTCCTGCACCGTTAATGTGATGTTTTCAGCATAGAGGTTGGTCGAAAAACTGTCTGTGAAATATTCACATTTTCATTAGGCTTCTGTTATGCGGTTTTAGTAGCAGAAAGTGGATTGAATGTGGTGAATTGTCCTTAGGTGTGTAATTACTTTGATTGGGTAAAATATATGCATTATGATCTGTCGGCCCTGGGCTAGAAAGTACAGTGCATGAAATTCAATACAGCGATTTTTTATGATATTGAGAACTTAATCGGTGGATATAAGAAAGAAAATCTGCTGCCTTTTGTTTCACTAAAAGCTGTTCACCAGTCGATTACTGAAAAACTGACGGGCAAGGTAGCCGTACAACGTGCTTATGCTAACTGGAATACGCCACGTCTGAGTGTTTTATGTGGGGATATTGTTCACCTGGGCATAGATCCAATACAGATGTTCGGTTTTGGGCGCGGGCCGGATCAGAATGCCAGCGATATTCAGCTGGCGATTGATGTGATTGAACTGGTGTTCCAGCATGAAATGATCGACACTTTTGTGATTGTTTCCGGTGATGGTGGATTCTCTGCACTGGCTAAAAAGTTACATAAGTACGGCAAAACAGTAATTGGGTGTTCTTATCCCCGCATTACCAGCCAGGTTCTGGAGGGGGTGTGTGATAGTTATATCTGGTTGGATGACCCGCTTGAAGAAGCAGAAAAAATGGCAGCTGCTCAGGTTGAACGCGTGGTGGTTAATCCTGTTAGTCCGGTTGTCAGTAAATTCAGGCAGGCGTTTTCTCCGTTAACAGCACCCGACCGGGATAAAATTCTTTATGAGGCGCGGTGTATTCTCGAATTTTTTGTGCAGGATGAAAGCCAGGCCGCCTTGTTACAGGGTAAAAATGGTGGTGTAAAAACAGCTATTTATAATGAAATTCTGAAATACCGCTTGGGTGGTTTGTCCTATCCTTTTCTGGGATTCTCCAATTCAGTCGAGTTTCTGCGTTACATCACTCAGGATAGTCCGTGCAAACTGGTGAAGGATAAAACGCAGGCTTGCAAGTTGGTGCTGAAGTCCGTTGCCTGTCCGGAAGGGTACACTGATGTAAAGTTATACGGAGGTAGTGGTGATATCCATACTACAGAGCATTACCGTTCTTTGTGGAAAAAAGCTGACTTGAAATTATTTATTTTTCCTTCGCC
>CACVAV010000286.1 GCA_902727945.1 uncultured Thiotrichaceae bacterium
GTGTTCGCCCCGACGGCAGCAGATATTTATCCGACAGGAGCTTTACGCACCAAGGTTGAAGTGCCGGGTATTAGTGATGTGCTGGAAGGCGAAAAGCGTACCGGTCACTTTATTGGCGTGGCTACTGTGGTGAGCAAACTGTTTAATCTGGTACAGCCGGATATTGCCATATTCGGTGAAAAGGATTTTCAGCAATTACTAGTGATCCGTCAGATGGTGAGCGATTTGAATATGAATATCCAGATTGAGGGTGTCAATGCGGTACGTGATGAGGATGGTCTGGCGAAAAGTTCGCGCAATGGCTATCTGACGGCGGCGGAGCGTGAGATTGCACCGGTTCTGCAACAGACATTGCAGGAAACGATTAGCCGCCTGAGAGTATTAGGTGCGGCGGGTGCAGCGTCTTATCAGGATTTGCAGCAGGAAATGATGGCTAAACTGGACACGGCGGGTTTTCGTTCGGAGTATTTAGAGGTGCGGCGTAACACTGATTTACAACCACCGGATGAAGGCGATAGAGGGTTGGTTGTTTTAGTTTCAGCCTGGTTGGGTAAAGCACGTTTGATTGATAATGTACAAGTGTCGTTGATTTAATTCAGTTAATCGGTTAAAAATAAAACAGCTCTGTAAACGCCCGGGTTATTGTTATTTTTATATCCAGCGCTTACAGGGCCAAATAACATTATTATTATTGGTTTCATCTGTGCAGGTAGCCCAAGCCCCTGTATTACAAGCCCCATGTAATTAACAGATGGTTATCCTATGTACCAGTCAGGGTTTATAAAACCCCTGTAACCCTTGACCGGTGGCCTTTTTTAAAACAGTCCATTGCCCTTTCGTCTTAATGCGTGAAGTAGAATAAGGGCTTTAGCCTGAATTACGACTTAACTTTAAGCTGCATACTGTTTTTATGTGCTTATTTATTAGATTTTCCTGATATAACGGATAGTGATTTTATAAGTCACTGATTATTTGGGTTAAAAAATTTAATGGGCTGTTCAGTTTGACTGGTTATGTAGTCACGATCGAAGACTAAGTTAATACGCATTTCGCCTTCAACATCACCGATAACCTGTACCTGTTTGAGGTCAGGTATACGTTCAGCCAGCCAGGTGCACATTGCAATGGCCAGTGAGTAGTTTTCAGCAAAGAGCGCATTCACCATCGAACTGGCGACAAACTGACTGCGCTGCGAGGCGTCGGGTGTGGCTATGAAATCGCCGTTCAGCTGGATACCGTTCTCCATGCGGCTATCCATATTGTCCAGATAACGTCTTTGTTGTCCCGGCACCGGTTTGCTGCGATCGAATTCCAAAATGGGCGCATCGTTAATCACGACGTGTATTTTTCCGCTGGTTAGTCCCATCTGAATTAACCCATCTCATCAAAGCCGGCTAACTTATACAGCCGCTTAGCTTCAGCACTGTCCTGGGGCACACCATTACCCTGATCATACATAATGGCCAGTGTGGTGAGTGAGCCTTGCAGGCCCTGATCAGCGGCTTTGGTGAACCACTCAACCGCCTTTTTAGGGTTTTTCGCAATGCATTCACCTTCCAGGTACATAAAGCCCAGCCCATGTTGTGCCAGTCCGTAACCCTGTTGTGCTGAATCACGCATCCACTTGTAGGCTGCAATATCACTCTGCGCTACGCCCAGCCCGTTTTGGTACATAATAGCGATCAGGTGCTGGGCCTGTTCATCGCCTTGTTCAGCGAACGGCGACAACAGTTGCATGGCTCTGGAAAAGTGCTTCGCTTCAAAAGCGGCCATTCCACTGGCAAAATCTACGTCGGCGTTCTGAATGTCTTCCTGCGACATGGTTACTTCCTCTCAGTTAAAATTCCCCGTATCTTACCTCACGGACAAGGTTCGGATAAGATAACCTATCAGGGTGGGTGGATTCATTTACCAACTTACCCCGATAGAGGTATTTAGTATTTGCGCGCCACTTTTTAAACTTTCACAGATGGAAAAAGTCCCGATGACCGAAGAAATGAACCTGAAACTTCATATGAGAGCTTGTATTCAGAAGGTGGCCACCGGCCCGGAATACAGCAAAGACCTGTCATTTGAGGAAGCCTATCATGCGATGCGGGCTATTCTTGAGGGCGATGCTGATGATGTGCAAACAGCGATCTACTTTATTGCCCTGCGCATGAAGCGGGAAACGCATGAAGAAAACTGCGGCACCTTGCAGGCGCTGATTGATACATCGACCATCAGTCAGGCCAGTGTGGCTGAGGTGGTGGATATTTCTGATCCGTATGATGGTTATACACGCGGTGTTCCGGCGTCGACTTTTGTGCCGGTAGTACTGGCGAGTATGGGTGTACCTGCGGTATTACACGGATTGAATGAAGTCGGGCCGAAATTTGGTGCGACACACAGTAAAATTCTACGGTCAGCGAATGTCGATACCACCTTATTACCGGAAGATGCGACCCATCAGCTGAATAATATTGGCTGGACGTATATTGATCAGGCGCAGTTTGCACCCCGCTTACATAACATGATTCCGCTACGCCAGCGCATGATTAAACGCCAGATTCTGACCACGGTGGAAACCATGCTGGGGCCGATACGCGGGCAGAACAAAACCCATTACATGGGTGGCTATGTGCATAAGGCTTATCCGCCTATTTATGCAGCATTGGCCCGGCATACCGGTTTTGACAGTGCCATGTTTATCCGGGGTGTTGAGGGGGGGGTGATTCCGTCTTTGCAACAGCCTGGTCGTTTGTTCTTCTATCATGATAAAGGTGAAGAGCAACAGCGTGATTTATCGCCTAAAGATGTCGGTATCGAAGCGACCAAACGTGCGATTCCGTTACCGGATGATCTGCCGGCGGCACCGATGATTACCGATGAGATTGCGGCGACGGTTGATAGTGATGCGCTGGCTGAACGGGCGGCAAAAATGGGTATCGCGGCACTCGGTGGTGAGCGTGGCATGATGTATGACAGCCTGGTTTATTCGGTATCCACCTGTCTTACCCACCTGAAAAAATATGATTCGTTGCCTGAGGCAGCGGATGCAGTACGGAAGATGTTGGATAGTGGCGATGCATTGGAAACACTGCGGGCAGCTGCGTAACTTTAATATCGGCCGAAGTATGTAATTAATTTGTTAGTTATTGAGAGGTTAACATGAATCAACAGTATTATGACGCAGTCGTTGCGATGGAAAAAGCCGGTACTGATCCTGAGTTCTTACAGGGCTGGCAGAACGCTTATCTGGTCAATCCTGAGCGTGAAGAGCAGCGTACTAATGAAGCCTATGACGCCGGATACGAAGCAGGAAAAGAAAAAGACACTGAAGCTTATAAAGAGTGGGTTAAGTAAAGCGTCTGTTACTACGCTTTTATAGCGTAGATAATAAAAAAAGCGGGCATATTGTCCGCTTTTTTCGTATAACCGGTGTATGAATACTTCCGTCGATACACTGTCTCTTGCCAACCTTGCTTTGGCTTTTATCCCCGCCTTTGTGGTTGTCGCTGTTTTATTTAAATGGTCATTGCAAGCCGGAAATGCGCTGTATGCCATGTCACGCATGCTGGTGCAATTGCTATTAATCGGTTATTTCCTGAGCTATATATTTGAAGCAGATAATGGCTGGATTATTCTGGCTGCGCTGATCGTTATGGTGCTGGCTTCCAGTTGGATTGCTTTGGGAGCAGTGAATAAACAACAACGGATAACGCTTTATTCGCACGCTTTACTGGCCATACTGATCGGTGGTGGCGTGACGCTGGTGATTGTTACTGAAGGTGTAATTGGCCTTGATCCGTGGTATCTGCCGCAATACATGATTCCGCTGGCCGGGATGATATTTTCCAACTCGATGAACAGTGTCAGCTTATGTGCTGAGCGTTTGGGGGC
>CACVAV010000287.1 GCA_902727945.1 uncultured Thiotrichaceae bacterium
TGCACAATCTGGATAAGGCCTCCTTGCGGCGTTTTGACCTGAAAATCAAATTCGATTATATGCAGCAGGATCAGGCCTGGAAGTTGTTTCAACAGGTGATGCAGGATAAAGACGTGGTGATGGCAGACGTTGTAGAGTGGGAAAGGCGGCTGACTGCGCTGAAAGGACTGACGCCCGGTGACTTTGCGACAGTGGTGCGGCAGTATCATTTCCAACCTGAGGCGTGGTCAGCTGAATTATTGTATAAGGGGTTGCAGCGTGAGCTAAGCTTCAAGGATGATTCTGCATTGAAAACTATCGGGTTTTAAATTAAAAAATCTCCATTATGTATTAATAAACTATCAAAATGGCCGTATAAAACATGGAATTTCTATTGGAAATTGCACTGAAGAAAAAGAGCAAGGCTGCTGTTGAGTCGTTACATCTTCATCAGTGTTACAAGCGTAGCGCTGGTGAACACGTTCCGGGAGATAAACGATGAATATACGTTGGTTTGCCAGTGCCGGTTTATTCATGCTTTTATCGGCCTGTAGCATGCCCGCGATTACTGACAGCAGTAACGTTGTTGCTGGGGCAGGAGCGACGTCGGAAAAACTGACCGTGCTGGATCATCATGTGATTCCCCGTGATGCAGAAATTGGCGGGCTGAAAATTACCGAGCTGTCCGGGCTGGCGTGGGATGAGGATGAGCAATTACTGTATGCGATTTCTGATAAAGGCCGGGTTTACCATTTTCAGCTGAACATAGAGAATGATCTGATTAAATCAGTGAAGCCGGTTTTTGGAGCCAAGCTGCGTGATGTTAAAGGTAAACAGTTAAAGAAAAACCAGCGTGATTCAGAAGGCCTGACGGTCTGGAATGCCAGCAATGGTAAAAAAGGTGATACGCAACTGGTAATTTCTCTGGAAGGCAAACCACGTATTGTGCGCTTTACGCCGCAAGGGCGTGCTATCGCAGATATTGCTGTGCCGAAGCCTTTGCGGAATCATCGCAAGTTAAGAGCGTCAAATCATGGCCTGGAGTCGGTGGCTTATCACAATAAATACGGGTTTATAACGGCTCCGGAAGAATCACTGAAAGGTCAGCCAAAAAACCTTCATACCGTTTATGCGGCTAAAAAACAGTGGTCATTTTTGGCTTACCCCGCTGAAAATAGTTCTATTACGGCGATGGATATGATGCCGGGCACGAATAATCTGTTGGTGATGGAGCGGGCCTGGTCGGGGGTGTTGAATCCGATGGTGATCAGTCTGCGGCGGGTGAACCTTGATGCCTGTTCAGATAAGGGCGAATGCAAGGCGGAGAATCTCAAGGTGTTTTCCAGCAGTTTTTCGGTGGATAATTTTGAAGGTATGACCCCAATCGGTAATAATCGTTACCTGATTGTCAGTGATGATGGTAAGCATGATTTATTGCGTACCTTACTGACTTTATTCAAAGTGGAGTGAGCGTGTTGCGGGAGGCATTAGTATGATATTTAGCCAGTCTTTCAGGAATATTGGCTTATTAGTCGGTGGTGGTGTGCTGTTTTGGGGTGCTACGGCACTGTGGAGCTATCAGGCGGAAAGCAAAACAGTACAGTCACGTCCGGTGACGGAGGCCTCATCACTATCCAGTGATGAGCTGCGTACTATTCAGGTATTTGAACAGCATAGCGTTTCGGTGGTTTATATTTCGACTACGCAACGGGTGGTGGATTTATGGACACGTAATGTCAGTGAGCGACCCAGTGGCACCGGCACTGGTTTTGTCTGGGATAATAACGGGCATATCGTTACCAATTACCATGTGGTTTCCGGCCACCGCAGCGCAAAAGTTCGCCTGTCTGATCAGCGTATTTTTGATGCAGATCTGGTGGGGGCGAGTCCGGAACATGATCTGGCTGTGCTGAAATTACGTGATAACAAAAATATTCCGCCACCCGTCAAAATAGGCAGTAGCCATGATCTGAAAGTCGGGCAGAAAGTGTTAGCGATTGGTAACCCGTTCGGTTTGGATCACACGCTGACTACCGGTGTGGTGTCTGCATTGGATCGCAGTATTGATGATTCCGACAGCACCATGGACAATCTGATACAAACCGATGCAGCGATTAATCCGGGTAATTCCGGTGGGCCATTGTTAGATAGTTCCGGGCGGGTGATCGGCGTGAATGTGGCTATCTACAGCCCTTCCGGTGCATCGGCGGGGATTGGTTTTGCGCTGCCGGTGGATACGGTTAATCGCGTTATTCCGAAACTGGTGCAGCATGGGCGTTATATACGTCCGATTCTGGGTATTACCTTGAATGATGATGTGAGTAGCCAGGTGAGTGAGCGGCTGGCTACTAAAGGTATTCTGGTGTTACGGGTGCAGCCGGGTTCACCGGCGGATAAGGCCGGTATTCAGGGTACACAGCTAACAACTAATGATGACTTATTGCTGGGAGATGTGATTCAGTCGATTGATGGCAAGGTGGTTGAGAAGAGTCGTGACCTGACTGAAATTATGGATAATTATCAGTTGAATGATGTAGTGACGGTGAGTTTATTGCGGAACGGCTCGCAAGCGGTGGATGTGAAAATTAAGCTGACTTTGCAGCGTTAGTTGGTAAAAACTAAACCTCCCTCTTCATACGGTCTTGTACAAAGAGGGAGTGTCGAAGGGTAGTAAATCTAACCGATCTGAACCTCAATCTTCCGTGGCTGAGCGTGTTCCGCCTTCGGAATATTCAGTGTCAGCACCCCATTGGCCTGCGATGCCTGAATCTTGCTGGCATCCAGCTCGCGGCTCAGGGTAAAAGCGCGTTTATAGCACACATCGCGCACTTCCGCATAAGTGGCTTCCATGCCTTCCGGTGTTTCCATTTTTATCGCGCCGGACAGTGTAAGGGTGTCATTTTCGACATTTACCTCAACATTTTCCTTGGGCACCCCTGGTATCTCGGCCGTCAGGGTGAAGCCAGTGTCCGATTCGACAATACTCACCAATGGCCGCAGCGTGGTCATTTTTTCTTGCTGGCTAACCGGTGCGTCAGTTTGGTTTGTTACTTCTTGATTGCTCATAGCTGTTCTCCGATTATTGAATTTCGATACGCTTAGGAAGTGTTTCCTCCCGGCGCTTAATACTGACCTGTAACACGCCATCCTTACAGGTGGCTTTGACATTATTCACATCCACATCATCTGGCAGTGTGATCACCCGCCTAAATTTACCGGAGAAACGCTCCTGTGCATAAACCGTTGCTTTATCATCCTCATCCGGTATATCCAGGTTACGTTCACCTTGCAATGTCAGCAGGTTTTTATCCATCTGTATATCCAGTGCGCTGACATCAACGCCGGGTATAAAGGCATAAACTTCCACCGACGTTGAAGTCGAACCCAGGTTGATGGATGGAAAAGTTCCGCGTGCGACAGGGCGAATGTTTGATACAATGCTGCGCCCGTTTAGCTGGCGTTGTAGTTGTTCCAGCTCGTTAAATAAGTTGTCAGAAAAATTGAATACTGATCCGTACATAATAATCTCCGTTTGGTCTGTAAGTGTGCATACCAATCTGATCAGGGTAATGTTTTTACTTTAAAAACAGCAAACTATGTCGGCTGAATGTCTTGGTATGCTATGCACTGTTTGTCTATGGCTAGTAAAGTAGGGGTGCTGAAAAGCATCTTCAAGGCTTTTAAATAAAAAAATTGACAAATTTTATTTTTTATGAAATTTACGATTGCCGGTCTTGTGAATAGCAAATGCGCCCATATATAGAGCGGCATAGAATCTGTTCTGGCAGATATAAGGAGTTACTGTGGAATACAAAGATTATTACAAAATTCTGGGTGTGGAACGTAGCGCCAGCGCAGATGAAATCAAAAAAGCTTA
>CACVAV010000288.1 GCA_902727945.1 uncultured Thiotrichaceae bacterium
ATTTTCCTCGCTATTTGCTCGCCCAGATTCCAGCCAGCCTGTTACGAAGACACTGAATCACAATAAACTCACATTTGCCGCTGAAAATCCTTCTTGTTTCCGTTATCCTCTACGCAGAGGATTGGAGTAGTTATTACCGTAGAAGCCGGAGACTTCTATGCTTAAGTATCAAATTTTTTCATGTGCGTCAGAAGGAGTAATTATATAATGAGTCGCGATGTTGTCGTTTTAAGTGCAACCCGTTCCGCTGTGGGTGGATTCGCCGGATCACTGAGTGGGATAGAACCTGCAGAATTGGCCGGACAGGTCATGAAAGCAGCAGTAGATCAATCAACGGTTGATCCGAATGAAATTAATTATGTCACTGTCGGTAACTGTATTCCAACGGAGTCACGTTTCCCTTATGTGGCCCGTGTTGCATCGATTCAGGCAGGTCTGCCGATGGAATCGGTAGCTATGTCAGTCAACCGTCTGTGTAGTTCCGGCTTGCAGGCTATCGTGAGCACCGCACAATCCATCATGCTGAATGACTGTGATTACGGTGTGGGTGGTGGTGTTGAAGTCATGTCACGTGGTGCTTACCTGTCTCCGGCGATGCGCTCCGGTGCACGGATGGGTGACACGATGATGGTCGATAGCATGGTTTCCACACTGAACGATCCGTTTGGTGCCGGTCACATGGGTATCACTGCTGAGAATCTGGCTGAGAAATGGGGCATTACCCGTGAACAGCAGGATGAGCTAGCTGTTGAGTCACATCGTCGTGCAGCACGTGCGGTTGAGGAAGGTCGTTTTAAGTCACAGATCACACCGATTGTGATGAAAACCCGTAAAGGCGAAGTGATTTTTGATACGGACGAGCATGTACGTGCCGCAACCACCATGGAATCACTGGGCAAAATGCGCCCGGCTTTCAAAAAGGATGGCACAGTCACCGCAGGTAATGCTTCCGGCATTAATGATGGCGCGGCATTTATGGTATTGGCATCAGCAGATGCAGCCGCGCAAGCTGGCCAGAAGCCTATCGCACGTATCGTGTCTTATGCAGTCGCAGGTGTGTCGAATGAGATCATGGGTGAAGGCCCTATTCCGGCTTCTAAGATGGCGCTGAAAAAAGCGGGTATGTCACTGGATCAGATGGATGTTATCGAATCCAATGAAGCTTTTGCAGCACAAGCTATTGCAGTAGCGCGTGGTCTGGAGCTGGATATGGAAAAAACTAACCCGAATGGTGGTGCAATTGCACTGGGCCATCCGGTGGGTTGTTCCGGCGCATTCATTGCCACTAAAGCACTCTATGAATTAGAGCGTGTCGGTGGTAAACATGCGCTGGTCACCATGTGTATTGGTGGCGGTCAGGGTATCGCTGTTGTTTTTGAGCGTCTGTAAGCACTAAAAAGCACACTGTTACCACTCCGGCCTCGATTACTCGATTAAATGAGGCCGGAGTTATCCGTCTATCGCCTATTATCCGAAATCAACATACACTCAGCCGGTCAGCCAAACTTTTTTCCAAAAGCACTGTCTACCAAAACTCACAGGGCAAAATCGGGGTAAGCAATCATGGATCAATCCACGCATATGCAAAAAAGCATCAGCCTCAGGAATTTATTCCTCTACTTATCATTCAGCTTATTCATCGGGCTACTACTGTGCAGCAATCTGACTCAGGCCGCCTCATATCAACAGGCCACTAAAACCACCCACTTCCAAACATCCGGCGAAGTTCACAGCATCACACCGTTAAACGGCAATATTATGCTGGTGGCCTCAGCAGGCGAAGGCGTCATACTGGCAGATTTCGGTCAACCGGATAAGCCACGTATTGTGAGCACAGCACGTTTTTCAAGTCAGGCCGAGTCCATCGCTATATCACGCAGTGGTCAACGGATTTATGTCGCCAATGGTGCAGGCGGTCTGGATATTCTGGCCTTATCCGGCAATGGCGAATTGAAATTACTCGGACGACTGGATACACCCTCTTTTGCCTTCGACGTCGCCATTTCACCGGACAGCAAAGTTGCTTATATCGCCGATAACACCAATGGCGTGGTCGTCGTTGATGTCAGCCATTCCGCACAGCCCAAAATTATCGCGACTATCCCGACGCAAGCCAGCGCAGCCAGTGTGATGCTGTCATCAAACGGCCAGACATTATATATTGCGGAACAGGCTAGTGGCATCCATATCGTTAATGTCAGCACCCCTTTCAGCCCGCAATCCATCGCAAAAGTAAGGACACGCGGACATGCTCAGGGACTGGCTTTGTCTAATGATGGGCAGCGCCTGTTTTCAGCCAACAATACCGGTGGTTTACAGATCTTTGATATTAGGCAACCGCAATTTCCACGCATGATCGGGCAGGCTAATACACAAAATGCTTTTGCAGTCACACTGTCAGCAGATAACCGCACTGCGTTTGTGTCCGACCTGTTTAATGGAGTACAGACTATCAATGTAGCCCAACCTAACAAACCGGTGAATCTGGGCAAGATTAAAACGCACGGTACAGCTGAAGATGTCGCACTACTGCCTGATCAGAAAACAGCCTTGGTAGCGGGTGGGAAATCCGGCATTAGTATTATCAGCTTCCGCTAAAGCAGATGCAGACCTCTGGCATAAGTCACACGATAAACGTGAATATTACCAAGGTGACATGATGCATATATGACCTATACTTAGTATCAGAGTATACGGAAATAGGAATAATGTAATGCAAGGAGATATGACTTTTATTCTGGCCGGTCAGTCAAATATGGCCGGCTGGACAGAAAGTAAGTTTCGCGAGTTGCCAGGATGGCTGAAAGCTAAACCCCGTCAGGTCAACTTCTATCAATACGGTCAGTTATCTGACTTCTCACGTCAACGCAACGGCTCCATCGGCCCGGAAGTCGCGTTTGCCAAGTTCATTGCGGCGTGGTATCCGAACCGGCGTATCAATATTGTCAAACTGGCGGTGGGCGGCACATCCATTTATGACTGGGCGCGGGTGTGGAACCCCCGGATCTCATTCCGGATGGCGGGCAGCCGCATTCAAAACAGCTTATATGCGCTATTAAAACGTCAGGTGGAAATCAGTCGCGTCTTACAGAACGGCAATAAGGTCACTGGTTTTATCTGGATGCAAGGTGAACGGGATGCACGCTACCCGCAGGCGGCTAACGCCTACGCTGGTAATTTACGCAATCTGATTTTTGATATGCGCCGGGAATACCAAAGTCCGAACGCCTCATTTATCCTCGGGCGCATTAATCCGCCCATCGCACAATTTCCAGCGGTGAATACGATCCGCAATACCCAGGTGCAAACTACCCGGCAAATAGCGAATACGCGCTGGGTAAATACTGATGACCTCACTAAGGCAGCGGATAACGTTCATTACAATACCCGTGGCCAAATTTACCTGGGGCGGCGTATGGCTGAAGAATTCCGGCGAGTCTACCGGTGAGGAACTGAGTCACGTATTATGCCGTTATCGGGGTAACTTTATCGGCAACTAATGACCATGGCACTAACAGCGGATAGCTATAGTTTTCTGGACAAACAACTGGCTGACTTATTATTGCGCCTGTGCAGTAATGACGGGCACACCTTGTCGCCGGAACAAAAAACGCAACTGACAACACTCGCCCGACACACCAGCGCCGCCACCCGTAACGGTATTATTGCCCTGCCCCTTGCTGAAATCGCTGATGGTTCAGAAGACTTTCCGTACACGCCTGATAATATGAAGGCCTTATTAGACTTGCCGGTGGTGGGGTCAGCAGGTGACTATGCTCCGTTAATTATCGAAGATGATCATGTCTGGCTGAATCGTTATTGGCAGTATGAAAACCGGCTGGCACATTCCTTACA
>CACVAV010000289.1 GCA_902727945.1 uncultured Thiotrichaceae bacterium
TCTTCTATCCGCAGCGGCAGAATTTCAGAGGAGCGCATGTAATTAATAGAAATACCTAAATCTTCAACCGCCGTCTCAGGATAGTCCCGGGTCATCGCCAGGGGCACACGAATATGCCGGGACAACACCACAGCAACTTCCTGCTCGGTTAACACACCGAGCCGCACCAGCACGCTGCCGATAGGTTGGTTGATTTCAGCCTGAGCGCGTAGCGCACGCTCCAGATCAGAAGGTTTGATTTTGCCTAATTGTACGAGTCGTTCGCCAAAGCGAAGAATCGGTGGTTCCGCTATTGCAGCCGTCATAATGATTATTTTTTTATATTTTTTATTTGCTGGTTATCTGGCTTAGCACCTGTACAAGCCCACAAGTTCCCGCTAAGTACGCACGTATCCTACCATGCCGCTCATGAATATATCTCAATAGATTCTATTTATCCGGGAGAAACTTGCAAGCAATTTCTCCCGGACGGTCAATTATACTACAACTTACACACCAGACATGAACACCGCACTGCCAATACCCACCACCATCATGCCGATAATAGCAACAATCGTAATCAGCGTCAGGATACCCATCAGCTTCCAGAAACTGGCCTGCTGTGACAGTGCCACTTCAAGATCAGCTACCTGCATACCAGCAACAGCCCGTTTAATTGAACCCGCGTAACGCAACAGATAGAGTGAAGCCATGAAATAGATAACACCCAGAATCAGGTAAAACACGCCCATGCCGATGATCATGCCACCGCCAAACATCCCTAAGCCGTCCATACCTTCCATGTTGCTGCCCATCATGCCACCGCCCAATAACATTGGCACGGCCGCAATCACCATAAACGCAGCGCCGATGAAGCCCAGAATAGCTAACAATAGCACCCAGGGGCGGGTTTTGCGTAATGAACTAACAATGCTGTCAGTCATCAAACCACCACCTCCACTGACATCACGAACGGTGGATTTTGGTGGCGCGTATGCATCTTGAGTGCTCATTATTGTTCCTTTTATTACTTTAAAATATTATTAAGAACTAACTATAGAACAGCTTTTTACTTCCGTCACACTGCGTTGATGATTGGACACTCCGGGTACAACCCGAACACAAATAGATCAACAATTGTGCGTTCATCGATAAAACCATGAGTACTGACACATTATTCTATATTTTTTTATGGATAGTGCTACCCTTATCGGCAGTTTGCTCAACCCCAAATTTGTTTGAATTTTGTAAGAAATTATGAAGAAAATACTGATACAACAGTTGTTTATTACAACGCTCATGCTCGGCCTGTCACATAACGCTCTGGCGGAAGACAAGAAACCCGCCACAGACAGTACGCCACGTCAGTCCACCATGATTATATTGGATGGTTCCAACAGCATGTGGGGACAATTACAGGGCATCAATAAAATTGTCACCGCCAGAGAAAGCCTGAAAACCTTGCTGGAAAATGCGCATGGCAACATTAATTTCGGCCTGCTGACTTACGGCAATAAGAAAAAAAGCTGTAACGATTTCACGCTGGTCAGTAAACCTGAAGATTACGATAAGAAGAAAATGCTGCGTAACATCAGAAAGATGAATCCCCGGGGTCGTTCTCCGATTGCTGATGCACTGAAACAGGCGGCGAAAAACCTGCCAGCTGAAAATGCACATATTCTGTTAGTCAGTGACGGTGAGGAAAGTTGTGGCGGTGATCCTTGTGCGGTGGCTAAAGAATTACGTCAATCTAACCCCGGCCTGCAAATTGACGTCATCGGCTTTCGTGATGAAAAAGAAGCCCAGCTGGAATGTATCGCAGAAAATGGTAATGGTGCCTTTGTCGTCGCAGACAATACAGAGCGCCTGAAAACTTTATTAGATGGTGTACAGGCCAAGGCCCGCACAATAGTTAACGTCACCGGCACACCAGTGGATGGCAACTTACCCGGCAGCATTGAGGTCAGCATAAAGTCCACCCACACCGGTGGCACACCTTCACGGGCCAATTTCTCAATTTACAGGCCGGACGGCAGTAATATCGCTAGTTTCACTTCACGCATACAAGTTAAAGAATACCTGGAGCCTGGAGAATACCGCGTTAAAGCACAGTGGAAAGGTCAGAGCTATACCAACAAAGTGATTGTTCAGTCAGGAAAAACCAGTACTTTACGATTTGATGCCTCACAGTCCGGCATGCTAAGACTCAGCTCGCTGAACTCAAACAAGGAAGCCGTTAAAGCCAACTACAGTGTCTACCTTGCCAACGGGGATTTTATTTCCCGACATGTGCATCAGGACAATGTGGATCTACGGATTCCGGCTGATGAATACCGCATCAAAGCCGATTTTGACGGCACGATACAGGAAAAAAATATCAGTATTGAGCCTAATGTAGACAACAACCATGTCTTCCGGTTCGAGTAGATAACAAAAAAAACCGAGAAATTTTTAAATTTGTCAGAACTACACTATTGCAGCACTGTCCAAAACCAGAGATAGTTGCTGTCGGGGCTAACCCGTATACGTAATTATACTAATGATATAAATAATGAATTAAGGAGTTTTCCAATGAAAAGAACTGCGACCTTTAAAATTGCAGCAGCAACAGTACTCACCGGATTAGTGATGACGGGCTGCGGCGCTAACAACGCACAACTGGGTTCTACAACCGGTGCCGTCCTGGGTGGCGTTATCGGCAATCAGTTTGGTAAAGGTAATGGCAAAACGGCAGCCATTATTGCCGGTACCGTTATTGGTAGCGCGATTGGTGGCAACATCGGACGTAATATGGATGCGCAGGATCGTCAATATGTAAACAATGCGGTTTATAGCGGACAACAAACCAGCTGGCAGAACCCAACTACCGGTCACAGCTACACAGCTACACCCGGGCAGGTTTACAACACAACGACTCCACAAGGCCAGCAAACTGTTTGCCGCCCTGTAACGGTAGTAGGTTTTGTTGACGGGCAGCAACAGAACATTCAGATGAATGCTTGCCGTGATAACAACGGTCAGTGGCGCTCTACTCAGTAATATCGCTGCACCCAAAGCTTTAAATGCTGAAAAATCCGGCTTCAGGTATCTGCTTGAGCCGGATTTTTCGTATTTGGTCACCAAGACCTAATCAGTCAGCACCATAAGTACGCTGCACATAAGCATCCACCATCGCCTGAAATTCCTGCGCAATATTGTCACCTTTCAACGTCACTGTTTTCTCACCATCCTCATAAACCGGAGCCACCGGCGTTTCTCCACTGCCAGGCAAGCTAATACCAATATTCGCATGTTTGCTTTCGCCGGGGCCGTTGACCACACACCCCATTACCGCAACCGACATACTTTCAACACCTGCGTATTGCGCTTTCCACGTCGGCATTTGTTCACGCAACCAGTTCTGAATCTGTTCAGCCAGCTTCTGGAAATAATCGCTGGAGGTGCGTCCGCAACCCGGACAAGCAACCACCTGTGGTGTGAATGATCGTAAACCCATGGCTTGTAAAATTTCCTGCCCGACAATGACTTCTTTTTCACGTGGCGCACCCGGCTCAGGAGTCAGCGAAATACGGATAGTATCGCCAATACCTTCTTGTAAAAGAATGGATAGGGCGGCGGTTGAAGCCACTATACCCTTGCTGCCCATCCCGGCTTCAGTCAGCCCTAAATGTAACGGGTAGTCACAACGGCTGGCCATATCACGATAAGCACGAACTAAACCTTGCACACCACTGAGTTTACAAGACAGGATAATATGATCGTGTGGCAACCCATATTCCTCAGCTTTAGCCGCACTGGTAAGGGCGGACTCCATTAAGGCTTCATGCATAAGATCTTCCAGTTCAAGCGGATGACTCAGCTTTGAATTTT
>CACVAV010000290.1 GCA_902727945.1 uncultured Thiotrichaceae bacterium
TCTTTTGAAGTATTTCTCCTTTCCCGCCTCTTAGTCTTTTTGCATCTGTCTGATGTCAGATGGCGTAAGTTCAGTATTCCCGTTTATCTAAGCGAGTCGTGTGGTATTTTGACGACTGTACCTATTCAGAAATTCTAACGTGAACGTAACGGTCTGATAAAACAGACATTACGCTGCGTGATTAAGGAAGTGAGCATGAATTCTAAAAAACCTCAATACAATCAAGGCTTGATAACAATTCCCCTTGAGAATGGGCAATCTCTTGAAGTGACTCCTCAGGAATGCTGGCGATTGACAGAAGAGACCAGCGCTTATTTATTTGAAAATTACGGCAGCTTTGATTCTGTGCCTATGAGAGTCATCGAGAAAAATAATAAGCGTTTTAACGTGGCCATCACGGAGCATGTGCCCTTTTGGAAGAAGGTAGACAAGGGGCGCTGGGAACCTCATACATTTGAGATTTTTGATGACTTTCTTTCAGCTGACCACATTTGTCTGGACATTGGCGGTTGGATAGGCCCGACTGCGCTTTATGCTGCGCAATTGGCTAAACATGTGTACGCCTTTGAGCCTGATCCGCTGGCTTATCAGGAGCTTGAAGTTAATGTGAATCTTAATAAGCTGGCTGAGTGGAGTTCCCGGCTCAGTATTTATAATACAGCCATTGCTGCACACTCCGGAACGATAAGACTCGGAAGCAGAAAGCGTGGCGGGGATTCAATGAGTAGCGTGCTTTTTGCTGACAGGAGTACCAGTTGGGAAATCCAGGCGATCACGCTGCAGCAATTTATTGAAGATAAACAATTACAGCATGAGAAGTTATTCATAAAGATGGATATTGAAGGTGGGGAATATGAGCTTATTCCGAGCTTAAAGCAGCTTCTTTCTCAATATAATGTTGATCTATACCTTTCGGTACACCCATTCTATCTTGAAGAAAGTCAGGTAGGAGGTCAGGTGCAGGAGAAAGAAAACAGTCTATTCAAGCGGATCTCACAAAGGCTGGCTTTTGTTAAGTATCAGGTCAAACTCCTTCGTTCACTGCCATTCAAGTATCTCTATCACATCAATGGGCAGCAGCTTCGTCCGTATAAACAGATTTTAAAGGCAATAGTGACTGGTGACTTCACTCATGAAATAGTGGCAACAAACACTCAATGGGATAAGTCTTAACCGGATGAACAGAAAGATCTGAGGTAGTGGTCACTGATGTTACTTGGAGGCAGTCATTTGTTCAGAAGACATTGACGTTAACGTCAATGTCTTCTAGTATTCGTGAAAGGAGGTGTCTAATTGATGAAGTTATGGACTATTTCGGAGTTGTGTAGTGAATTGGGTATTACGACCCGGACGATACGGTTCTATGAAGACAAAGGATTATTGACCCCGGAACGCTTAGGTGCCAATCGCATTTATAGTTATAAAGACAAGGCGCGGATGCAACTGATTCTGCGTGGTAAACGTCTGGGCTTTGCGCTGGATGAAATCAAAGAATACATCGACTTATATGATGCCGACCTTGGCCCTATGCAACGTGAGCAGATAAATTTTCTGCTGGAGCGGGTAAAGGAGCGGAGGGTAGCGCTGATAAAACAACAAAATGATTTGCAGGAAATGCTGCGTGAGCTAACGCTGATTGAGGATGAATGTCAGGGTATGTTAAACGTCAGGCCGACTGTGAAGGGTTAGCGGCGTGCACAGAAAAATTTTACCTCACAAGCACAAAGTCTGCGACTTTCACAGTAATAAAAAAACTGTTCAAACCAAATACCAAATAAAACTGCCGGTCATGTGCAGTGATCGCAGGAACCTAGGAGAATAAAATGAGAAACGTCGTTATTGCCGGATATAGCCGGACTCCCTTTACACTGTCACGCAAAGGTGAGTTGGTAAAAATACGGCCGGATGATCTTGCTGCGACGGCAGTGAAGGGCGTTATGCAGCAAACCGGAGTGGATGGTAACGAGATTGAGGATCTGATTCTGGGTTGCTCGTTCCCTGAAGGTGAGCAAGGCTTGAATGCCGGGCGGCTGGTTGCATTGTTGGCCGGCTTGCCTCACACGGTCGCCGGCACCACCGTTAACCGGTTTTGTGGTTCTTCCATGCAATCGGTTCATCAGGCAGCGGGTGCCATACAAATGAATGCTGGTGAAGCATTTATCTGTGCAGGTGTTGAGTCAATGACGCGCATCCCGATGGGTGGATTTAACCCTTCGCCTAATCCGGTGCTCTATAAAGAATTACCTGCTGCGTACATTAGCATGGGTATCACAGCTGAGAATCTGGCTAAAAAATACAGTATTTCCCGCGAAGAACAGGAAGCATTTGCGGTGCTTAGTCACCAGAAAGCGGCAGCCGCGCAGGCAGCAGGTAAGCTGGCTGATGAAATTGTGCCGGTAGGCAATGTGACGCAGGATGGCTGTATTCGTCCGGATACTTCTGCTGAAACACTGGCCGGGCTGAGATTAGCCTTTGATGAAAATGGCTCAGTGACCGCAGGCACATCTTCGCCACTGACTGATGGCGCTTCTGCCACATTGGTGTGTAGCGAAGATTTTGCTAAGGCACACGGTCTGAATATATTGGCACGCATTCGCAGTGTAGCCGTGGCCGGTTGTGCGCCTGAAATCATGGGTATCGGGCCGGTTCATTCCACGCGCAAGGCATTAGAGCGTGCCGGTTTGCAAGCCAGTGATATGGATATTATCGAGCTGAATGAAGCATTTGCGGCTCAGTCTATCCCTTGCGTGCGTGACCTTGAGCTGGATATGGATAAGATTAATCTGGACGGTGGTGCGATTGCACTGGGGCATCCTCTGGGGGCAACAGGTGCGCGGATTACCGGTAAAGCAGCCTCACTGCTGAAGCGTGAAGGCAAGCAATTTGCATTAGCAACACAATGTATCGGTGGCGGCCAGGGGATCGCAACGATTCTGGAGGCAGTATAATGAGTGCTATAGAAATCCGTAAGGTCGCGGTGATCGGTGCAGGGGTGATGGGAGCGGGAATTGCCGCTCATATTGCCAACGCCGGTGTGCCCGTTGTGCTGCTTGATATAGTGCCCAAAGATGCCGGGAACCGCAGTATCATTGCTGAATCTGCTGTGGCAAAAATGTTGAAAACAGACCCCGCACCCTTCATGCATAAACGGAACGCCCGATTAATTACTACCGGCAATCTGGAAGATGATCTGGAATTGCTCAGTGATTGTGACTGGATTGTTGAGGCGATTATAGAAAATCCGGCGATTAAACAGGATTTGTACCGCAAGCTGGAAGGTGTACGTAAACCCGGTTCGATGTTGTCTTCCAACACCTCCACCATTCCGATGCAGGATTTGATGGATGGCATGGCTGATGGTTTTGGCAAGCATTTCATGATCACCCATTTCTTTAATCCACCACGTTATATGCGCCTGCTGGAAATTGCGTTCAGTGACCAAACCGATGTGGATGGTTTAAAGGCGGTGCGTGATTTCTGTGATGTTAGTCTGGGTAAAGGCGTCGTGGTATGTAAAGACACGCCGGGATTCATCGCTAACCGGATTGGTATTTTCTGGATTCAGGTCGCAGTGCAGGAAGCTTTTGACATGGGGCTGACGGTTGAGGAAGCCGATGCTGTCGTGGGTAAGCCGGTCGGTATTCCGAAGACAGGTGTGTTTGGCTTATCGGACCTGGTTGGGTTGGACTTGCTGCCATACCTGATGGAAAGCATGGAGCGTACATTACCGGCCTCTGATCCGATGCTCGAACGGATCGCTATCCCTGAGTTAATCACTAAGATGATCGCAGACGGCTACACCGGACGTAAAGGTAAAGGTGGTTTTTACCGC
>CACVAV010000291.1 GCA_902727945.1 uncultured Thiotrichaceae bacterium
ACCAGGGTACGCTTGTTGGTATCCGGGTTTTTATCCGGAGAGAGACTAATAATATCCGGTGTGGAGGTGCGCGCCAGAAAAATAACCAGCGACAACAACACACCGAAATAAATAGCAAACTCAAGGTGCAAAAATAATGTCGCAAAGAAAGTCGTCAACAGAACACTATTTTCAGCCTGGCTGGTCACCATGATTTTTTTGATATGTTCAAAATTAATCAGGTTATAAGCAACCAGCATAATGATGCCACCCATCGCTGCAATAGGCAGGTAAGCGGTTAACGGCGCTACCAGCAAAATAATCAGCGCCAGAAAAATCGCCGCAAAAATGGCTGACATCGGGGTTTGTGCACCCGCTGAATAATTTACGCCGGAACGGGTAAATGATCCGGAACCGGCGTAACTGGAGAAGAAACTGCCGACTACATTGGATAAACCCTGACCGAAGAACTCCTGATTACCATCAATGCGCTGATGTGACTTGGCGGCAATCGCCCGGCTGATCGATACCGCTTCAATCAAACCTAACAAGGCTACAGCGAAAGCCTGTGGTGCCAGCATTTTAATGGTATCCAATGAAAAATCAGGCGCTGACAACGGGGGCAGCGTCGCCGGAATTTCCCCGACAAAATGAATACCCACCGTCTCCCCGCCTAATAACAACGCAAATACACTGCCCAGAATCAGCGCAATCAACATATTCGGCAGTCTGGGCAGAAAGAATTTTATCAACAACGCAATACCCAGCGTGAAGCCGGCTACTGCCAGAATGAAAACATTCATGTCGGGCAACTGATGAAAAATCTCTGCCCAGGTATGCAGGAATGACCCGCCGCGTGACACTTCCACACCTAAAACATTTTTAATCTGGCTGGTAGCGATCAGGATGGCGGCACCTGCGGTAAAACCGATGACTACTGTGTGCGATACAAAATTAACTAAAGCGCCCAGCCGGGCTAACGCGAAAGCCAGCTGATAAACACCCGCCAGAAAAGTAATCGTTAATGCTGTACTGATAAATTCCGGAGATTCCGGTACAAAGCCATTCGCACTAACGGTTGAGAAAATAACAATCGAAATAGCGGTGGTCGGCCCGGAGATCAGGTGGAGTGATGAGCCGAACAAAGCTGCCACAATCGGTGTCACCATTGCCGTATACAAACCATATTGTGGCGGCAAACCCGCAATGGTGGCAAAAGCAACCCCCTGGGGCAAGACAATCACTGCGCCGGTAAGGCCCGCCATCAAATCAGCTTTTAGTGAAGCCTTATTTATCTGTGGCAGCCAGAGAGTAAAAGGAAACAGGAATTGCAGCAGAATGTTCATATGCGTTCTTTGCTCGGGAATTAGGTGGAGACATTGAAGTGCGGCTAAGTGCGTGTGTCGGAAAACCCGGCAGACTATTTGTTATTATTAACAGGCGCGTTAGTGTACGCTTATTTGCTAACATAGAAAGCCGGATTAAATTATTTTTGTAGAAATTTCGGGAGAGACTGATCAAAATCAACTACTGCATCAGGGCTATTGGCTAATAGCTCAATCCGTCCGACAATGATTGGGGACAGCCCCCTTAAATCTTTTACTCGGTCAGGGGCAACAGCAGTTTTGGTTCATTTGATTTGGCCACACCTATTATTTATTTTTCACCTGTGAGCAACCCATGCCATATTATGTTTTCAAAATCACCCAACCGACTCAGCTGGTAAAAAACCTGGACTTACAGGATACCTTCGATGAGTACAAACCAGCACGTGCACTGGCCCGCGACTTACGTCAAAATGCGCCGGCAGGTGATCAATCGACCTACCAATTAGTGTTTGCCGCGAATCAACTGGAAGCAGAAGAAAACCTGCAGGAACGCCGTGAAAAACCTGTATTAATGGAATGGGAAAAATAGGTGATCAGAGCGATAGGCTCCTCACATGGATGAAGACCAGTACCGGGCCACTTACCATAAAATCAACCAACAGCGCTGCGTTTATGAAAAAGCTATCAATAATCGCCGCTGTGATTGCCGGTATAAAAAACCTTTCCTGCTCGCGACCCGTGAAGGTATCGGCTGCCTGTCAGAAGAATACCTCGGTCATTGCAGTGAATTCCTCAATACACTGCGCGATGGCTCCCGTTTTGCCTTGCGTGAAATCTGCATTGACGGCCCGTTACCGCATAATAAAGAACTGAAAGTGCAGGCCGGAGGTTGTATTGCTTTGCAAAAAATTCTATCGTCCGAACCGGATAATACACCAGACACCGCACCCGATATCTATGAACTGATGCACAACAGCCTGTCCAGATACGGTAGTATTGACGCCCTTCCCTACAGTGAGTTAGTGAAAGGGGTTTTGAATTATGAGAGTCGGCGCAAACGGCGCGGAGGTAAATGAGTGGAGCACTATCCTGCATTCCTGAATCTGAACGGACAAGCCTGTCTGGTCGTTGGCGGCGGTAAAGTCGCGGGGCGTAAAGTCGCCACCCTGTTGCAAGCCGGTGCCCATGTGACGGTTATATCACCTGAACTGGATCATGAGCTGGGCCTGACCTTAAAACAATACCCGCAATCAGCCACACATCATGCCCGTGAGTTTACTGATGACGACATCACCGGCGCTTACCTTATTATTGCCGCCACTAATCATCGCGCAGTAAATTCACAGATTGCCAGTCTGGCACATGCCCGTAAAATATTGGTTAATGTGGCCGACAATCCACAGCAATGCAGCTTTATTGTGCCGTCTGTTATCGATCGCTCACCGGTTAGCATTGCCGTTTCAACCGGCGGCGCATCACCGGTACTCGCCCGCCAATTGCGCATGAAACTGGAAACCATGGTGCCGTCTACCTGCGGCAAGCTGGCAGAAATCACTGAAGCTTACCGTGAGAAGGTTAAACAACATTTCCCACACGCCGCCCAACGTAAACAATTCTGGGAAAAAGCCTTACGTGGCCCGTTTGCTGAATTGGTGTACATGGGTAACGAAGCGGAAGCCCGCAAGCGCCTGGATGAAATGCTGGAACAGGACTTAGATGCGACTGAAGTCGGCGAAGTTTATCTGGTGGGTGCCGGGCCGGGTGATCCGGACTTACTCACTTTCCGTGCAGCACGTTTAATGTTGCAGGCCGATGTCATGGTATACGACCGGCTGGTCGCTAAATCGATTCTGGATATGGCCAACCAGAATGCCGAACGTATTTATGTCGGCAAGGAAAAATCTAACCATGCTGTGCCACAACATAAAATCAATGATCTACTGGTCGATTTAGCCAAACAAGGTAAACGTGTATTACGCCTCAAAGGCGGTGACCCGTTTATCTTTGGCCGGGGTGGTGAGGAGATTGAAACGCTGGCAGAAAATGGCATTCCGTTTCAGGTGGTTCCGGGTATCACAGCGGCTTCAGGCTGCTCATCTTATGCAGGCATCCCGCTCACCCACCGTGATTATGCGCAATCCTGCACCTTTGCCACCGGCCACCTGAAAGACGGCAGCATTGATCTCGACTGGGACAAATTAGCCACACCGAATCAAACAGTTGTGTTTTATATGGGGCTGACCGGCATCCATATCATTAGCAGCGAGCTTATCGCGCACGGTGTACCGGCGGATATGCCCGCTGCTTTAGTCGAGCAAGGCACCACACGTAATCAGCGCGTACACATCGGCACACTGGAAACACTGCCGCTCCTGGTCAAAGAACGCGGCGTACGCGCCCCCACTATGACCATTGTCGGTGAAGTCGTAAAATTGCACGATAAACTGCG
>CACVAV010000292.1:0-6251 GCA_902727945.1 uncultured Thiotrichaceae bacterium
ACCACATCATCACCTTTCTGACACCCCGCAATGATTTTCCGCGCATCCGCTAATGTCCAGCAGTTGGTAACACCGGATAAATCCATGCCATCAATGGGTGGGCGCGTAGGTGTGGAGCCGGTAGCCAACAGTAATTTGCTATAGTCGATGGTCTGCCCATCATCCAATGTGAGCTGATGATTGTCCGCTGCGATAGCAGTGACACGTTTTTGCATCAGCTCAATGTTTTTGTCGGCAAAATGCCCTGCCGTGCTGCGTAAGTGAGTACCTTCTTCTTTAATATCACCGATCAGATGATAAGGGAGCGCCATTCGTGAATAAGGTAATTCCGGTTCCTCCCCGATCATAATGATCGGAGAGTCCGGCATGCGTTTACGCAGGGTCTCAGCGGCAATAACGCCCGCTGGCCCTGTTCCGATAATCACATGATTCATGCGCGACCTCAGGCGGGTAAGCCGTAACGGCTACGGGTTTCATCAGTCAGGCGACCTTCAGCATCCCAGCCACGCAGTTCGTAGTACTTCGGTAACATATCACCGAGGTTCGCGACTTTACCTGATGCCGGGCCAACCTTCGCAGCATCTTTCAGCAAACGTTTAGGCAGGGTGTCATCAGCCGCCGTCATGCCCGCACGGTTGTTAAAGTCACGCTCCAGATTCCAGATACGCGCACCGACTTCAGCACACTTCTCAACACTCCAGTCACCTTCACAGGCCGCATCAATTTGCGGTGCAATATTATCCAGTGACCAGGCGAAAGTAGTGAAGATACACAAGCCCGCAGAATCAACCGCAGCTGTGGCATCCTGAAACGCCATGACTAAATCAGGCTTGCCATCAGTTTCCAGCGGATCAGTTTTAACCGGAATACCCAGCACTTCAGACGATACGGTATAACCCCTGAGATGACAGGCGCCACGGTTAGACGTAGCGTAAGCCAGGCCCATGCCCTGAATACCGCGTGGATCATAAGCCGGGAATTCCTGGCCTTTCACCGTCATCGACAGCTCGGGACGGCTGTACTTTTCACACAGACGCTTAGAACCCATGCCGATGTCCTGACCAAAACCTTCACCTTTGGCCGTTAATTCAGCGATAGCTACCAGTGCTTCAGCAGAGCCAAATTTCAACTCAATACCGCCGGTGGTTTCAGTGGTAATCGCACCTTCTTCAAACAATTCCATCGCTGCAGCAACGGTAGAGCCGAAAGAAATAGGATCCATACCATCTTCATTACACAGGAAGTTAACATAAGTCAGCGCATCAAGATCATCAACGCCGGTATCCGGACCAAGTGCCCAGGCTGCTTCGTATTCCAGACCACCGGAATTCCCCCAATACTCCGGCTTATCAGCGACACTGAAATGCGTCTTGTCGACAGTGGAAATACGGCCACAAGCGATGGTACAACCAAAACAGGCACCATTGGTGGTCAGATTGGTTTTGCCGTCTGATTTACGTGGCTCATGCATCGCTTCACCGGAGACATCATGCGCACTTTCAAACTGCACTTCTTTCATATTGCGCGTAGGCAATGCGCCGAGTTCGTTGATAACGTTCATCAACACCTGGGTACCATAAGTTGGCAGACCCTGTCCGGTAACCGCATTTTCAGCCAGTACTTTTTTCTGCTCAGCGGCTTCTTTCATAAAGCGCGCCGGATCTTTCATGCTGCTGGCATTGACACCGAGGTTGCCACGCACTGCCACAGCTTTTAAGTTCTTGGAAGCCATCACTGTGCCGACACCGGAGCGTCCCGCCGCACGGTGTAAGTCGTTGACAATCGCAGCGTACAGGCAACCCTGTTCAGCAGAACGTCCCACCGCAGCGATGCGCAGTTGTGGATCCTGATGTTTCTGGTGCAACAGTTCGTCGGTTTCCCAAACTGATTTACCCCACAGATCATCAGCGGGTATCAGCTCAGCTTTTTCATTTTCAATGTGCAGATAAACCGGTGTGGCAGATTTACCTTCAAAAATGACCATGTCCCAACCCGCGTTTTTGATTTCTGCACCGATGAAACCACCGGAATTGGAGCAGGCCATGACACCGGTCAGCGGGCTTTTACAAATCACCGAATAACGGCCACCAGTGGAGGCCATGGTGCCGGTTAACGGGCCGGTGGCCATAATCATTTTATTTTCAGGGCTGAGTGCATCCACCGTAGCGTCTACCTCATCCACAAAGTAGCGGGTTGCCAGACCACGCTGTCCCAGATACTCCTGCGCCCATTCCATGTTCAAAGGCTCTGCGTTTACGGTGCCTTCGGTCAGATTGACGCGTAGAATTTTTTTAGTCCATGCCATGTCATGTCCTCCTTAAGCGGTTGCTGGTTGGGTGTCAGTTTTTGCTGCCCACTGGCGCATACGATCCAGACCGGTGGCATTAGCATCAACATAAGTAATGGCACTGGTCGGACAGGCTTCAACGCACTGCGGGTCACCGCCACACAAGTCGCACTTAATGACTTTGCCGCTACTGGTATTGTAATTAACGGTACCGAATGGGCAGGCAATGGTGCAGACCTTACAACCGACGCAGCGGTCATTAATAATGTCTTTAGAACCGGTTTCGGGGTTCAGCACAATGGCGTCAACCGGACAAGCCTGCATACACCATGCTTCATCACATTGGGTGCAGGTATAAGGCACATAGCGCCCTTCATCGTGGAAGGTGAAAACTTTAATACGTGAGTGTGCCGGATTGAAAGCACCCTCAAGTTCGTAAGAACATGCCATTTCGCATTGCAGACAGCCCGTGCACTTACCCGGATCAATTTCAAGTGACCTTTGCATCCTTCATTTCCTCCTCTGGATTTACTGAAAGTGACTGTTAACCATCGTTGATCATGGTAGAAACAGCTTGGATAAAGGTTGGTTTAGTCTATCATAATAAGGAGAATGGCTGGGTAGCTGCTATTAGACCATGGTCTAATAGACCTCAGATTCCTCTATGCGGACGGGCTGATGAGGTTGGCAATGAGATTGTGAAGTTCGCGAATATCCAGCGGCTTATAGCGAACGAATACCCCTTGTTTGTTGGCTTCTTTCACAATTGAAGGGCTACGATCCGCTGTGAGTATGATGCTGCGAATTGCACCAAATTTCCGGCGCATACCGGTGATGAAACCTAAGCCATTCTCCCCGTTGTCGAGGTGATAATCGACCAGGAAAATATCCGGTAGAATATCGAGTTCTTCAATTTGAGAAAAAGCCTGTTCCGGGTTGGTGACAATGACGGGTGTTGCTCCCCATGACTCCAATATATGCTCCATGCCTTCCGCTACCGTGAGGTCGTTTTCGGCGACCATGATGATGGCATTCTCAAATAATGGTGGTGTAGCAAAACTTATCTCTTGTTCAACTTTTGCTTTTACTTTTTTCTTAGCAAAAGGCACGCTAACGGTAAAAGTCGAGCCTTTGGCAAGCGTCGACCTGAGGGCCAATTCATGGCCGAGCATATCACAGGCGCGTTTTACGATGGTTAACCCTAAGCCCATAGCGCTGTCTGAAATCAGTTGTTTATCAACACGGTGAAACTCTTCAAAAATTCTGTCGTATTCTTCTTCAGCAATGCCAATTCCGGTATCAGACACCTGAAACTCTACAGAATATTTCCGACGGCGAACACCTACCAGGATGCGGCCACTTCGGGTGTAGCGGATAGCATTTGAAACCAGGTTTTGTAAAATTCTTCTTAGATAAACAGGGTCAGAACGTACTTCGGCGGAGCACAGAATGACATCAAGCCTGATGCCTTTATCCTGTGCCTGATGCGTAAACTCGTTGCGGATCCCATCTAATACTGAGCGAATGCCAAATTCAGAAATATTCAGTGCAGCCTGACCAGAATCAAGTTTTGAAATATCGAGCAGGGCACCCAGAATGGTTTCGACAGATTGAAAGCTCTTAGAAATTCGTTCAACCAGAATGCCCTGGCGTTCGTCTAACTGTGTATTTTCGAGGGAGCTAATGAAAAGTTTAGCCGCATTGACAGGCTGGAGCAGGTCGTGGCTCGCAGCAGCGACAAAACGTGATTTTGATGTGTTGGCGATTTGTGCCGTGTCTCTGGCTGCGCGGAGTTGGTTGGTTCGTTCGTTCAATTGCGAATTGGTGGCATTCAGTGCGTCGAGCGCTTCCTGGAGGTGCCGTGTACGCAGACGAATTTGTTCCTCAAGTACGATGGTACGTTCAAAGTGGACATAGCCCGGGGAACGATCGTTTGTTGCTTGTTCCACTCTCGTCATCAGCTTACTGACGATGTGCTTAAGCTTTTGATTTTCACGCACCAGATCATCTTCGGTATTGAGCAGGCTGTCTGATAACGAGATGTCGGTCATGCGTCTTTAGGCGGGTAAAAGGCGATGCCCGTTAATGTTTGATTGACATGAAGCATGTTGTGCTGCTCGCCATAAGTGGAGAAGCCATAAACCCTGTGTTTACTCAACAGTGCAGACATGCGTTCCAGTTCATCTTTTTGTGCTGCTTCAAGCCGCCTTAATATGCAATCGCAGATAAAAATCAAGTCGGGTTCTTCAGGTTGTTTTAAATTGTCCAGTACCGATTCGAGGTGGTCGCTTATATTCAATGGCTTAGCAACGGTCAGTACCATGCCCTCGTCGATAGAGCTGAAGAATCGTAGGTGGTGATTATCTTCTACTTTCTGGATAGCCCGTACATGATGTTGATTGCCCACAGAGACGACAATGGGATGAGAGGCAAAAACAAAAGGTGATAATTGCCCGGGGTCAATGCCAACTATGCGTGCGTATTCCGGTGCTGCTGATTCGGCATTAATCTCTGTCACCAGCCGTTCTTCAGGAATAGCACCAGTGACCACGAGCCGTTTTTCTGAAGGCTCAAAGTGACCCTCCCGGAAAATTTTGATTTTACAACAACTGCGGGCCAACAGTAGCACGGCGGCATTTTCATGGATCTCGCCATCGAAGGAGATCGGTGCAGATTCAAAACGTAACCCATCGCCTGATGAGCCGCCAAAAAGCTGTGTTGAACCCAGCGCGGTGGATATTGCGAGCACTAAGGTTTCTTCGCGCATTGATAAGCCGTCTGCCAGTAAAAAAGCAAATTCGTTTTCAAACTCCGGACACGCCGATTGAAGTGCCTGCCGTTCTTTCAGAATATCCCTGCTCAGTTGCATTTCATTTGTTTTATTGAGTTCGGGGATTAACCGTATCGTCGATCTAAAGTGAGAAGCCGGAAACCCAAGTACAACGACTTTTGATTCACTGTAACCGGTAGCGCAAATTTCTCCTGCTGTACGTGTCCCAAGGACATGGTCGATATGGGTTTGTTTTTGTAGGATGCTGGAAATGGTTTGCAGATCGCCCTCGGGCGAGACAAGTGCTATAAGAAAGGCATAGTGACAATCGGGCAGGCCTTTTATAATTTCGGCAGCCGGATCATCGACCTTGTTGAGATCAACGCAGACTGATTTAACTAGTTTTGAAGTCCCGATAGTCATTTGATTCTTGGGCGGTTTCTTTTTCAGTTAATGTTGCAAAGCTTATTTGATTTGCTAATAAAGCGGCCTGGACACGGTTTCGAACGCCCAGCTTTCGCATGATCGCTGTGAGATGTGCTTTAACAGTAGTTTCAGCTATTGACAGGTCAAAAGCAATTTGTTTGTTGAGTTTGCCCCGGCAAATCAGCGTCAGTATCGTCATTTGCTGCGGCGTCAGCGATTTCAGTTTTTTTAGTATTTCCTGATCTTCATGATCAAACTGATCATCCTGCGGTGTGACGTAATCTTCTGGTGTATAAATGTTTCCGTCAGCAATGGACTGAAATGCCCTGATTAATTCTTTTCGGGCTGAGTCTTTCGGTACAAACCCACAAGCACCGGAGCGCAGCACATGACTGGTCACCCGATTATCAGAAATTGATGACACCACCACGATTTTTGAATGGGGTGTGAGTTTTTTGATTTTCACCAAACCTTCAATGCCGTCAACATCAGGCAGATTAAGATCCAGTACAACAATGTCAGGCGGGGTAGTCAGATAAGGTAACGACCGGGATAAATTGGACGCTGTTTGTATATGTGGGTTATCAAAAATTTCGCTCATCGTCATGGCGAGCGCGTCGGAAAACAGCGGATGGTCTTCGACAAGTAGGATACGTAAGTTTTTGATATTTACGTTTGTGGGTGTTTTTATCTTTGTCATTATCTCCTTGGTCTCTTTTGGAAGGCTAAATCCCCCTCGTTCCCCCATCTCGTTTATTCAAAACGAGA